>JANYEO010000001.1 GCA_025363025.1 Opitutia bacterium | reverse complement strand
TGCTAAAATTCGGCAGCTAGTGATTGCGAAGGGCTCTGATAATGTAAACGTGCCTGATGGTGCCATTAAATCCGCTTGTCAGCAAGTTTGCCCATCGGAAGCTATTACCTTTGGTGATGTGGCAGATCCAACCTCTGCAGTTTCGGTTGCCCGTTCTTCTGATAGGGCTTATGCAGTATTGGGTTACTTAAATGTGCGGCCGCGCACGATGTATTTGTCAAGGCTTCGTAATCCAAATCCCAAAATGCCTGATTATTCTACCCAGCCCTTGAGTCGTGTAGAATATGAAAGCCGTTATGGTCATTCCGCTCATGCGCATGAAGGCGCTTTACCTGCGCACCACGCGTAAATAATTTTACTATTTGATCAATAGACTATGTCGCATTCTGTAGAAGGAGTTCATACACCCTCCCGCGAAGTCATGGCTCAAGTGGCTCCGGTGCCGATGCCAACGCATCCGTTGGTTTCGAATAACCGTGATTTTCACTGGGTTACGGAGAAAATCTGTCGTATCGTCGAAGATAGCACCCCTCGTTGGTGGTGGGTTTGTTTCGGTGTATCGGCTTTTTTGGCTTTATTTACTTTTGCTGGTCTTACCTACCTTGTTTCTACAGGGGTAGGCGTTTGGGGTGAAACACGACCTGTCTATTGGGCGTGGGACATTGTTAACTTTGTTTTTTGGATTGGTATTGGGCATGCAGGTACGCTTATTTCTGCTATTTTGTGTCTTTTAAAGCAACGTTGGCGGACCTCCATTAATCGTGCGGCCGAGGCTATGACGATTTTTGCGGTTTGCTGCGCTGGTATTTACCCTATTTTTCACGTTGGACGGGTGTGGTTTGTGTGGTGGCTTTTACCAATTCCCACGTCTAATTCTATTTGGCCTCAATTTAGAAGTCCTCTCGAGTGGGACGTGTTTGCTGTGTCGACTTATTTTACCGTTTCCTTACTTTTCTGGTTTATGGGTATGGTACCTGACCTGGCTGTGCTCAGAGACCGTGCAACCCAAACATGGCGTAAATATTTTTATGGGGTATTGGCAATGGGGTGGAGAGGGTCTAATCGACATTGGAGTAATTATGAAATGGCGTATTTAATGTTAGCAGGGCTTTCGACGCCGCTCGTGTTATCTGTGCATACGATTGTGTCTTTTGACTTTGCCGTTTCCCTTTTACCAGGGTGGCATACGACAATTTTCCCCCCGTATTTCGTTGCTGGGGCTATTTTTTCAGGATTTGGGATGGTGTTGACCTTGATGTTGCCTTTACGAGCCATTTTTGGTCTACATGATTTGATTACGCCTTATCATATCAACTGCATGTGCAAAATTATTTTGGCCACAGGCAGCATGGTGGGTTATGCTTATTCGATGGAGTTTTTTATCGCTTGGTACGGCGCTAATCCGTACGAAGGGTTTGCCTTTATCAACCGTGCTTTTGGGCCTTATGCCTGGGCGTATTGGATCATGGTTACCTGTAATGTCATTAGTCCGCAGCTTTTTTGGTTTAAAGCTATTCGTGGAAATGTGGCACTTGTTTGGGGGATTTGTATTTTCGTTAATATTGGGATGTGGTTCGAGCGTTTTGTAATTATTGTAACCTCTCTGGCCAATGATTTTCTCCCTACAAGCTGGAATTATTATTCTCCAACATTTGTTGATATTGCGACGTTCTTTGGGACTTTTGGGGTATTTGGGACCCTCTTCCTTCTCTTTATTCGCTTTTTGCCGTTGATGCCTATGGCAGAAGTTAAAGCAGTCATGCCGCAAGCAGATGTGCATGGCAAAGCTCATACCCTTAATGTCGAAAATTAAAAGTCATGGATACAGTTGAAAAAAAGATTTTTGGCTTAGTGGCCGCTTTTAAGACGACGCCTGCCGTATATCATGCTGCAGAAAAAGTTCGGGATGCGGGTTTTAAGAAATGGGATGTTTTTACACCGTTTCCCGTTCATGGGTTAGACCATGCGATGGGGGTTAAACGCAGTACATTGCCACGTATGACGCTGTGTGGCGGGCTGTTGGGTTTTATGACGGGCTGCCTGATGACGTGGTATATGAATGCTTATGATTATCCGCTTATAGTAGGGGGGAAGCCTTTTTGGAGCCCTATTTTCCCATTTCCCGTGCATTATGAATTGACCATTCTCTTTGCTGCGTTTGGAACATTTTTTGGAATGTTTATTTATAATGGCCTTCCTCGGCACCATCATCCAATTTTTGATCACCCGCGCTTTGCCAGTGCGATGGATGATACTTTTCTCGTCTTGATTGAAGCTGAAGACCCTCACTTTGATGCAGAAAAAACGCATAGTTTTCTTTCTGGTTTAGGCGGACAAGACATCACTTTGATAGAGCAATAATACGATGCGTATCTTCCTCGGAATATTTTGCCTGGTTTGCGTAACAACGGTTTCCTTTTTATGGGTTCGTGGAGTAAAGTCAACGCAGCCCCCTATCTATGTTTTTCCTGATATGGATTTTCAGGATAAATATAAGCCTCAGGGTGAAAACCATTTCTTTGCGGACCATCGTAACGATCGCCCCGTTGTGACCGGGACGGTTCCTCGTGGCAGTGGCTTAAATGAAGCGGTGACTTTTAGTGGGGCTTACGCATATCAACCGGCACTCAATCCTATTTTATACAGTGGGAAAAATGCTGATGAATCTTTCTATAGTGGTTTCCCTGTTGCAATAACGCATGGGCTGCTAGAGCTTGGGCAACAAAAATTCACAATTTATTGCTCCGCTTGTCATGGAGTATTGGGCGATGGCAATGGTATTACGAAGCAGTATGGTATGGTGGCTACACCGTCTTACCATGATGATCGCTTGCGTAATATGACGGAAGGCGAAATTTTTAACACTATTACCCATGGCAAAAATACCATGTTAGGGTATGGTGATAAATTAAAAGTAGAGGACCGTTGGGCCATTATCGCTTATGTGCGTGCTTTACAGCTCGCAGCCCATGCTCCTGTTTCCGACGTTCCCTCTGAGCATCGCGCGGATTTAGGTCTATAATAATTTTAACGAACTGCACCGTGAGCTCCTCTTTACCCATGTCACCTTCTACAGACCAACAAACAAAAGGTCCTTCAGTTGCTTTTTTTGCCCTTTTAATAGGGTTTTTAGGCCTTGGTTTTGCCGGCTATCAAGGTTATCAAGGCTTTTTATTGAATGATTCTCGCCCGGTGATGAGCTGGCTTCTTGGGTTTTCCGTCTGGTTTTCGATTGGCGTTGGCATGTTGTTTATCATTATGATTTGGCATGTTTTTGGTGCGAGTTGGCCCATTATTATTCGGCGTCAACTTGAGCATGCACTGGCTGCTTTTCCGTATCTTGCTTTGGTTTTTTTACCTTTATTTTTGATTGCTTGTTTCTCGAATAAACCAGGTCTTATTTGGCACTGGCTGGACCCAGAGTATATTTTGCCAGGAGGGCAGATGGTTTCGGAAGATGTTTTGTATCATAGTAAAGAAGCCTTTCTTAACAAAGGGTTTTTCTTTTACCGGGTGATTGGGTATTTTGTGGTATGGTGCGGTATGTCAGCTATTTTGCGCCATTGCTCTTTTGTTCAGGAGAAGGACCCTGTGCTTGCCTGGACACATAGGGCTCACAATTTTTCTGCAGCCGGTCTTCCTTTATGTGCGGTGGTAACGACTTTTGCTGTTTTTGACTTTTATATGAGTCTTTCATATCACTGGTTTTCGACCATGTACGGGGTATGGTTTTTTGCGACTTCGATGAGGGCGGGGCTTGCTGCAACCGTTGTTATTTGTTATTTCTTATCTACCCGCGGGCATTTAAAAGGGTTGTATAATAAGGCCCATCGCTATGATTTAGGGAGCCTTTGTTTTGCCTTCACCGTTTTCTGGGCCTATATTAGCTTTTGCCAGTATTTCTTAATTTATAATGCGAATATCCCAGAAGAAACCTTTTGGTACAACATTCGCGAGCTGAATGCTAATTGGGAGCAGAATACGTGGTGGCTGGTTGGTTTATGGGGGCTTGTGGCCGGTTATTTTTTGGTGCCTTTCTTCTATCTATTATTCTATAAAAATAAAGTTACGCCTCATCGCTTTCTGTTTATTGCTTTCTGGATATTGGCTTTTCATATTATCGATCTTTATTATAACATACTGCCTTCGCAAACCGTTGCGGATAATGTTGTTGGGTATGTAGTGAATGAGTTTTCGATAACGCTGGCAGATATCGCGGCTATTGTCGGGGTTGGCGGGGTTTGTGTATGGGCCTTTTTGAAAAGTTTGCCGAAAGCAGCGCCGATTCCTATTCGTGATCCGCGTATTAATTTATCTATTCATCACCACGAATAAGCTATAGTACTATGTCTCAATCACATGCAGTTGGTGTTTCAAAAATAGGGGATCAGTTTCCCTGGGCTTCTTTTATTGGTACGATTGGGTTTTTCCTTATTTTTGCCATTATTTTGTGCATTGTCTACGTGCCTTCGCGCCATAACTTTCGGATTGATCAAGTCCGCATTGATGAGCGTTTAGCTATTCTTGCTGAAACGCAGGCTAAAGTTAAGAAGGCAGCGTATAGTTATGCTTGGGTAGACGAAAAAAATGGCACTGTGCGTCTGCCGATTACGCGAGCAATGGACATACTGGTAACAGAAAAAAATAAACCTATTTCAGTGCCTGTACTGGGGCAATGATTTGAATTTCATATATTATTGCTCATGGAATGGAATTATTGTCTTACGTTCATTGTTTTTCTTGGAATTTTCTTTTTTAGTTCCGGGATTAGTGCCCTTGTTTGGGCAGTTCGTAATGGCCATTTTCAAAAATTCGATGAGCAGGCCCGGGCTATTTTTACAGAAGAAGAACCTGAGGGTACTCATACAGATTATTTCCCTGGGAAAATGTCTGTGAATTCTAAAATTTCTAATAAATAATAGACTTTATGCAACTACCGGCTTCTTCAGATGACGTGCTTGGTCCTTTAGCCATACGAGATCAATTATCGCTTACGCGCATTGATGCTTCATTACGGTTTGTTTGCTTATTCTTTTTTACAGCAGCGCTTGTTTGGCTTTTAATAGGGACTGTTTTTGCTTTATTAACGTCGTTTAGCCTTCATTCGCCGAGTTTATTGCCTTGCTGGGAGTGGTTGACTTTTGGGCGTATTCGCTCGGCACATTTAAATGCAGTGGCTTTTGGTTGGGGTAATAACGCGGCCTTTGCAGTTGCAATTTGGATCATGGCTCGCTTGTGTCGGGCGGAAATTCGGCACGGGGGGCTTTTGCTGATAGCTGCTATTTTTTGGAATATTGGCTTAACTGTTGGGATTTTCGGTATTTTGCGAGGTGACATCACCTCAGTTGAGTGGTTAGAGATGCCGACTTACGTAGCGCCTTTATTAGCTGTCTCGTATGTTTTGATTGGGGCATGGGGTGTACTTGCTTTTGCTTATAAAAAATCTGAGCATGTGTATGTTTCCCAGTGGTATATATTGGCCGCTTTGTTTTGGTTTCCGTGGCTTTATACAATTGTCCAAATTATGATTTTTTTCGAGCCGGCTTTAGGGACGGTTCAAGCCATTACTAATTGGTGGTTTGGTCATAATGCTTTAGGCCTTTGGTTTACTCCGATTGGGGTTGCGGCCGCTTATTATTTCTTGCCTAAAGTACTCGGGGTGCCGATTCGTAGTTATTATTTATCTTTATTGGGTTTTTGGAGTTTGGCGCTCTTTTATAATTGGGCGGGCATGCACCACTTAATTGGGGGGCCCATTCCTGTCTGGGTAATTTCGGCCGGCACTGTTGCGAGTGTGATGATGGTTATTCCGGTTATTGTGACGGCTATTAATCATCATATGACGACAGTTGGGCATTTTAAAAGTGTTTGGCAAAGCCCTACGCTGAGGTTTGTGGTATTTGGCGCGATGTCTTATACGCTTTCTAGCCTTATTGGCTCTACTATGGCTTTGCGTGAAGTAAGCCAGGTGACGCACTTTACTCATGCTGTAGTGGGGCATGCCCATCATGGGGCGTATGGCTTCTTCACCATGGTGATGTTTGGTTCTATATACTATATGATGCCGCGATTGTTAAATAGAGAATGGCCCTCTGCATGCCTTATTAGGATTCACTTTTGGTGTGCAGCGCTTGGTATTACGTTGATGGCAGTTGCGCTCCATATTGGTGGGTGGATTCAAGGGGTGGAGATGAATACGCCTGATATACTTTTTCTTCAAGTGGTGAAAAACACTGTACCTTGGCTAAAGGCCCGTAGTGTTTCGGGCGTGCTTTTAGCGTCTGGGCATGTGGCTTTTTTTGTGAATTTTATCTGGATGTTGTGTCGGCGCAGCGAAGCTTTTGCACATGAGGGGCCAACATTGATTCCTCTCTTTTGGAAAAAAGAGGCTGCCACCGACCAGCAGGACTAAATACTGGAGATAGCGAATGAAAAACTTACCACTCCTTTTCTGCGGAATATTTTTCTGTTTAGCTTTTTCTTGGACGGGGCTTATTTTAAGCAGCCAGTTGCAATTGGGTAGCTTGAGGCCAGCAGCCATAGAAGAAGGTGAGTTAACTTACCCTCGGCGCCCAACCGGCCAAGCAGAGCAAGGCAAGCAGGAATATATTCGGCTTGGTTGTATTTATTGCCACTCTCAGCAGCCGCGGATGAAGGGTTTTGGTGCAGATTTTGAGCGAGGCTGGGGGGACCGTCAAAGTGTACCACGGGATTATATTTGGCAAAAACGCGTCTTATTAGGGACAATGCGTACTGGGCCGGATTTAATGAACGTAGGCCAACGTTTAACCAGTGCAGATTGGCATCATTTGCATTTATATGATCCTCAGATAACTTCTCCAGGGTCTATAATGACTCCTTTTAGTTATTTGTATGAGACGCGCAGAGTAGGGGAAGTACCTTCTGCTGATGCGCTACGTTTCCCTCCTGGCTATGCTATGGCACCGGCCGAGGGTTATGAAATTGTTCCAACTGATAGGGCCCGTCTATTGGTGGATTATCTATTAAGTTTGAAGCTTGATTATGAGCTCCCTGAAGCAAAATTTTCCCAGTAAGCGATGAGCAACGAAGAAAAGCGCGTTTTTTCACCGGGTCCGGATGCTAAGTCCCGCCCAACACTTGAGCAGGCTGCTTATGGCGATGAAGCTATGCAGGAGGTGCATGCACAGCTCATGCGAGAGAAGGAAGAGCCGCGCGAAGGTTTCTCTCCTGTGCCGGTGTTTTTTATTTTTCTGTTTGGAGCACTTATGTTTTGGGGTGGGATTTATATTGCTAAATATTCTGGTGGGTTTCGTGCAGATGTTTTTGACCCTGCTTGGGCGCCTCAAAAAGCAGCCAGTGCAGTTGCTGCCTTTGACCCATTAAAGCAAGGCAAGAAGTTGTATGCGCGGACGTGTCAGCAATGTCACCAGGCTAATGGTCAAGGTATTCCAGGAGTTTATCCTATGCTTGCCCAGTCGCCTTGGGTGTTGACCAGCGATGAGCGGTTAGCGCACCTTTTAATCCTGGGGATGAGTGGCCCTTTAAAAGTTTTAGACCATGAGTATAACGGCAATATGCCGCCTGTAGGCATGTGGAAGGATGTAGATATTGCGGCTGTGCTTACTTACATTCGGCAAGAATGGGATAATCAAGCCCCTGCGGTTTCAGAAGAAACTATTAAAAAAGCACGCCAGGATATTGGTAAGCGCTCAACGCCTTGGACACCTGCGGAGTTGACCAATCTTTATCCTTTTTAAGAGAGATTGCATGCAGGTATTTGTGGATGAAATGTAGGGGTTGTGCTTTCGTTATCCTTGGCATTTTTTATTATTTAAAATCGATTATTTGAAAAAGGGTTTTTAATGCTAGCATTTGGTTTCTTTAGTCCATGAGTTCTGTTCGTATATTAAAAGGATGGCGCTTTTGGGTATTATGGCCTTTGGCTGCATTACTTAAGTTATGGTCTCGGACACTACATTTTGATCTAGATGAGACCGCGCTTAATGAAGTGAAGTTACTACAATCGTCTTATGTGGTTGTTTTTTGGCACAACCGATTATTTGTAGTAGCCGAAGCCTATCGTCGTTATTTAAGTCACCGGCCAATGGCTGGGCTTGTAAGTGCAAGTAGAGATGGGGCATGGCTTTCTGCGTTTTTTGAGCTTTGCGATATTCAACCTGTTAGAGGATCAAGTAGTGCGCGAGGAGCAGTTGCATTGGGAGATTTATTGAATGCATTACAGCAAGGTACGTGCGTTGCTATTACCCCAGATGGGCCTAGGGGGCCTCGATACAGTGTTAAGCGCGGAGTAGTGTGGTTGGCAGAGCAGACACAATTGCCTTTGCTTATGTTGCATTTTGATTTTCATGCTGCTTGGCGCTTAAATAGTTGGGATGGATTTTATATCCCTAAGCCTTTTTCGCGAGTTAGCATTCGCGGCCGGCTATATGCGAGTATGCATGAATTGCAAGTAGTGCATCATACAACATCAGGGGAAGTTGCTACTAAGATTGGGCTGACGGAACTGGGTGAGTTGTCTTAAGTTTTTGTGCATGATCTATGTTTTTTTAAGTAGAGCTATTTGTGATTTTGGAAACTTTTTTTATAGGAGTGTTGTTTTTTTAGAGCTTTGATTTTACATTCGAGTTTATTGTTTAAGTAAGGGAAGGCATTACTGTTTAAGTATATTATATTTTTGGTGATATACTTAAATATGAGAGCGGTCTTTAAGACCGCATGCCATGCGGATTGGCAAGCTGTTATTGAAAGAGGAGTCAAGTCTCTTTTTTAGAAATTAAAATGTGCATTTTTGCTTTCTGTTTATCATTAATTATTTTCGTAATTTTTTAGAGACAAAGAAATATATTTAAAATAAAGGCTTGCCTATTGTGAATAGATAACTAGAACTATTTGCTAGATAACGCATTATATTTTTATACGTCTTAGTCAAAAACGTAAATTATAATAATTGAGGCGCAATTTTTGCTTAAAAGGGAATCATTCCCTGTTTTATCCTAACTCACTCAATCAACCCCAAACTCCCTAACTCACATGACAATTAAAATCGCTAAGAAAAAAACCATTAAAAAACCAGCTGTTAAAAAAAGCACCGTTAAGCGTGTAGTGAAAAAAGCAGTGAAGAAAGTCGTGAAAAAGGTTGCTAAGACAGCACCTAAAAAGGCAGTAAAGAAAGTTGCTAAGAAGGTAACCAAAAAAGCGACTAAAAAAGCCGTTAAAAAAGTTGCTGCTAAAAAAGCTGTAACCAAGAAGGCTGCAACCAAGAAAGTTGTTGCTAAAAAGACAGTGAAAAAAGCAGCTGCAAAAAAGCCTGCGGTTAAAAAACCTGCAGTAAAGAAGAAGGTTGTGAAAGTTGAAGCTGTTAAAGCTTAAGCAGAACCTATTCTATTAAAGCCCTCGATTTTCCTTTGTGAAGATTGAGGGCTTTTTTTGGCAATGCTCTATGAAAGAACGGCTTGCTGCAGACGTTTTTTTGAGTTACTGTTTATGTTATGGCTATAGCACCCCAGTTTGCTAAGACCGTCTTGGTCTTAGATGACGAGCCCAGTTTTAATACGCTTTTGCGAGAATTATTTGGCACGACAGCTCACACTATTGTAGCTGAGCATGATCCGCGTGCGGCGCTTTCGTTAGTTCAGGAAAGGCGTATAGATCTTGTCGTGACAGATCAACAAATGCCGGGTTTAACCGGTGCGGAGTTTATTCGTCAGGCGCGTATTTATAGGCCTGATCTATTGTTTATTATGGTGTCAGGTTGTTTAGATGCAGCGGTTACCCGTGATATGATTGATGCTGGTATTGGCGGTATTTTTTTGAAGCCGGTTGATATGCAGGCACTGCTTAAGTGTGCAGCTTCTCTTTTAGATTCCAGTAATCAGGGGAATCGGCTTCAAGGGGGTGATTTAGCCCGCTTTAATTGAAATCCATCGTTTTTCATGCTAAGTGGGGTGGCTGACCGGATTTGAACCGGCGACCCCTGGAATCACAATCCAGTGCTCTAACCAACTGAGCTACAACCACCACAAGCAGTTTCTGGGGGCTTATTGGGCCGATACCACAGATACAGAAGGCCGAAGCTAATCGAAAAGGAGGGGGGGATGTCAACTCGCTTTTTTCATGATATAAGAATACTGGATTCAGGAATGAATAGGGATCTCTTTTTCATAAGCTTAAATTTTGAGGGAAGCAGTAGCTTCTCCTTGCGGGTGGTATTTTTTCTTATAAGGTGAGGTTTTATGGAGATTCATGTATTGCCTGCCGGGCCTCTTAGTACGAATGCTTATTTGATTACGTGCTTGGAGCGCAAAGAAGCTATTTTGGTGGATACGCCACCGGGGGTGACTCAAGTGGTTCAATCGATTTTGGAAAGAGATGGGTTGCGTTTAGTGGCTATTTTATTAACGCATGGCCATTGGGACCACATGGCAGAGGCAGAACCCTTGCGGCACTTAACACAGGCTTTGGTTTATGCGCACGAAGGAGATGCTCTTTTTTATACAACCCCCGGGGTAATGTCTGCCAGTATGCCGCGGGAGCTGCAAATTCAAGCACCTGAGATTGCCCATTGGGTTAAGCAGGGGGAGTGCTTGCCACTCATGGGGACGACTTTCGAGGTTCGGCATGTACCGGGACATTCTCCGGGAAATGTGCTTTTTTATAATGAAGCTTTAGGGGCTTTTGTCGGGGACGCTTTATTTCAAGGAAGTATTGGCCGGACGGATTTACCAGGAGGCAGTTTTAATACCCTGCAGCAATCCATTCGTGAGCAAATTTATACCTTGCCGCCTGAAACACCTGTTTATCCGGGGCATGGCGAGCCTACGATTGTAGAAGAAGAGGCTATAAATAATCCTTATGTACGCCGCTTATAGATGAGGCCGTTGCAGAATGCATTTCTTTTGAGTTTTTGGTCGGTTGTCGTCGGTCTTTTCATAATCTCGAAAGTTCAAAAATTGAAATTCTCTGTATTTTGTTTAAATAAGCTATTATGCAGCGGTCTCTATATAACATCTCGTGAACATGAATTATTCTTTGCAAATTGAAGCCTTTCAGGCCCTACGTGTGGCTCAGCCACTTGTCCTAAATATTACTAATTATGTGGCGATGAATTTTACCGCCAATGCGTTACTGGCGATAGGGGCTTCTCCTATTATGACGCATGCAAAAGAAGAACTGGCAGATTTAATTCCCCATGTAGGGGCCTTGGTGCTGAATATTGGCACGCTTGATCCCATATGGGTTGAGGCTATGCATGAAGCCCATGCCTTGGCTAAAAAAGCAGGGGTGCCTGTAGTGTTAGACCCTGTTGGCGCCCATGCCACTCCGTATCGTTTAGCAGTTGCAGAAAGTCTTTTAAACGCGGGAGGCATCTCTGTTATTCGCGGGAATGCAGCGGAAGTCATGGCCTTAGGGCATATCGTAGGGCAAGGTAAGGGCGTTGATAGTGGGGAGGATACCGCCGCCGCCATTCCGGCAGCTAGGGCTTGTTTGGAAAAATACGGAACCCTTGTGGCTATTAGTGGAGCTGTGGACCGGGTGGTGAGCGAGCAGGGCGTATGGGCTTTAGACAGGGGGCACCCCTTAATGACAAAAGTAACGGCTATGGGCTGTGCTGTGTCCTCCCTTGTTGGAGCATTTTTAGCCGTATCTCCTTCTGTTGAAGTAGCGGCTTGTGCGGCCCTGGGGGTAATGAGCCTCGCGGGGGAGGCCGCTATGAAGGAGGCCAAAGGCCCTGGGAGCTTAGCGGTTCATTTTTTAGATGCGCTTTATAATATGGAAGCTGCGTCTCTGGGCACGCTCAATTGGGCTTAAAATGGAAGCCTTTCTTTATGGTCGTTTATATTTGGTGACAGACCGTCAAGGGTTAGCGGAAGGCCATTTTTTAGATATTATAGAAAAAGCGGTTCAAGGAGGTGTTACGTGCGTGCAGTTGAGGGAGAAATCAGCGAGTGACGCTGTTTTTTTAGCATTAGCCCATCAATTGAAAAAGCGCCTTCAGCCCTATCAAGTGCCTTTGATTATTAATGACCGTGTAGATATTGCATTAGTTGTGGGGGCAGATGGGGTGCACTTAGGGCAAAGCGATATGCAGGTGCATCTGGCTCGTAAAGTTTTGGGCCCTAAGGCGATTATTGGCCTTTCAGCCGAGATATCAGTGGAAAACGTTCAAGCAGCAGAAGTGCTAGATGTTGATTACATTGCCGTGGGTCCTATTTTTCCGACATCAACAAAAATGGATGCTGGGCCTGCTTGTGGGCTAGAAGGGTTGAGGGCGCTTTGTTTAGCTTCTAGTAAGCCTGTCATCGCGATTGGGGGCATTAATCAACATAATTTAGCTAGTGTTATGGACCAAGGCGTTGTTGGGGGCGCAATGGTTGCTGCACTTATGCAAGCTGTAGACCCTTATGCATCTGCCCAGGCCTTCCGGGCTTGCATTGATCAAAAACTTTCCAAACGCTTTGTTTAATGGATACATCTTTGATTTCTTCCCTTACGCTTTCACGTGCGCTTTCTATTGCGGGGTTTGATGGGAGTGGAGGGGCGGGTATCTTGGCCGATGTGAAGACGTTTTCGGCGTTAGGCTGTTATGGGATGTCTGTGCTTACGGCAATCACCGCGCAAAATACGCAAG
>JANYEO010000263.1 GCA_025363025.1 Opitutia bacterium | reverse complement strand
TTTGTTTTCGCTCTTTTAAGGTTAAGTGGCAGTACTGCTTTTTTGGCATGATGATTAATCTGTTTTCCAACATTATCATCACTGCTGCTTAACCCTTTTTCCAGCCTAAGGGTGCTGCACTTCATACTTGAATCGGCCGCGTAACTGTTTAAGAATCGGAGTATTCATGGTAATTATAGTTTTTGATTTAATCTGCAGAAATAAATAACAAACTAATTTCTAAAAACAACATACCTGAATACAGCAACAAATCAATAGATGGAATGATTTTTACATTTACACTTCAAAAAGCCAAAACTCTGGTTGCATGGCGGTTAATAAGACTGTTGGATAACTTACAGGACATAGTCCCCCCAAAAGGACTAAAACCAAAAAAATCCTTAGCTAACTAAAACTAAGGATTAAATATAGAAAAAGAAACTCTCCGCAGCGACTTACTCTGCAGAGGTCTTCAATATCTTAATAAATGCATCCTGAGGGATGGAGACCTTGCCGATTTGCTTCATACGCTTCTTACCTTCTTTTTGCTTATCTAGCAGCTTGCGCTTACGGGAAATATCCCCCCCATAACATTTAGCCGTCACGTCTTTGCGCATGGCTGCAATTGTTTCCCGCGCAATAATACTGCCCCCGATAGCGGCTTGGATAGCCACTTTAAAGAGTTGCTTCGGCAAAATTTCCTTCAAGCGTTCGCAAAGCAACCGGCCCCGATTTTCTGCTTTGGCCCGATGCACAATAGAGGAGAAAGCATCAACGGGCTCGCTATTGACCATGATGTCCATCTTGACGAGGTCACTGGCCACATACTCGCTCATTTCATAATCCATAGAGCCATAGCCGCGCGTAATGCTTTTTAAGCGGTCATTAAAGTCCACCAAAATTTCATTGAGCGGCAGGGTACACACCAACATCAGGCGGGTAGTATCCACCGTCTCTGTATGGTCACAGATGCCGCGCTTTTCCGTAATTAACGCCAAAAGATCCCCAATACACTCATTAGGCGTATGGATGGTTACGCGAATCGTGGGCTCCATAATCTGCTCAATATGCGTTGGATCCGGCATATGGAGGGGGTTATCAATCTTCAACGTACGCCCATCAGAAAGCTTTACATGATAAACCACACTTGGGTACGTCGAGATGATATCGAGATCGTACTCGCGGCGCAGTCGTTCTTGGACAATCTCCATATGAAGGAGACCCAGGAAACCACAGCGGAAACCAAAGCCTAAGGCAACAGAGCTTTCAGGTTGGTAAACAAGGGAAGAATCATTCAGCTGAAATTTAGCGAGGCTCGTCTTCAGTTTTTCGTAATCGGAATTATCAAGGGGGTAGATGCCGCTAAACACCATCGGGCGCACTTCTTTGTACCCAGTCAACATCTCGGTTGCGGGGGCTGCTGCATGGGTAATGGTGTCCCCAATCTTCACATCGACCACAGACTTCATGCTCGTTACCACATAGCCGACAGAGCCTGCAGACAAGGCAGCCTGCGCCGTCATTTTGGGTGCAAAGTGGCCAACTTCTTTCACAATAGCCGTCATCCCCTGCCCCATCATGAGGATAGTATCCCCGGCTTTAATCGTGCCGGAAAAAACCCGCACGTAACAGATAACCCCCTGGTAGGTATCAAAAATATTATCAAACACCAAAGCCCGCGTTGCTGGGTAATCCGCCCAACGAGGACGACGGATACGGTGGACCACCGCTTCGAGGATATCCTGGATCCCAATCCCCGACTTCCCGCTGGCGAGCACCGCTTCATCCGCCGGGATGGCCAATACATCCTCCAACTGCTTGCGCACAGCTTCTACATCCGCCCCGGGGAGGTCTATTTTATTGATAACGGGTATAATATCTAACCCCTGCGCCATCGCTAAATGAGCATTAGCCACTGTCTGGGCTTCAATCCCTTGAGCCGCATCCACTAAAAGCAAGGCCCCTTCACAAGCCGCCAAAGAGCGCGATACTTCGTAAGAAAAATCTACGTGCCCGGGCGTATCAATCAGGTTAAAAGCATAATTTTTCCCGCTTTTTGCCTGGTACATCATCGAAACGGGGTGGCATTTAATCGTAATTCCCCGCTCCCGCTCTAGGTCCATAGAGTCCAAAAGTTGATCTTGCATATCACGCTTCGTGACTGCGCCTGTTGTCTCTAGCAAACGGTCAGACAGGGTTGTCTTCCCATGGTCTACGTGGGCAATAATGCAAAAATTACGAGTAGCGTCGATCGATGAATCCATTAAATATCAAAAAGTGTGCCGCAGCATCAGCATCTTTCGCCTTGGCTGCAAGGCGGAAGTAATAGGAGCATCGCAGAAACTCTCACAAGAGCCCTATTCCGCAATGCCCCCTTGCCCTCAATCATGAGGCCTAAAGCCTATTTATCACATTCATCAAACTTTCTCTTTCCGAGCAGCTTCTGATTAGGAGAGCCCGGATTTGTGTTTTGAATAAGGCCGATTCAAGTATGAAGTGCAGCACCCTTAGGCTGGAAAAAGGGTTAAGCAGCAGTGATGATTAATCTGTTTTCCAACATTATCATCACT
>JANYEO010000197.1 GCA_025363025.1 Opitutia bacterium | reverse complement strand
TTATGGACGGCAATGGACGCTGGGCCGAAAGCCGGGGCCTCCCCCGACGCGAAGGGCACCGCTATGGACTCCTTTCCTTGCATAGGTTGGTAAAAGCCTTGCCGCAAATGGAGGTCAAATACCTAACGGTTTACGCCTTTTCCTCCGAAAATTGGGGCCGGCCGCTCATGGAAATCCGAGGGCTCATGAGCCTACTTATTTTATACCTTAAGCAGTATACGCAGGAGCTCTTAGCCCACAACATCCGGCTGCACACAATTGGCCGTATCAGTGGCCTCCCCCGTTTAGCCATTCAAGAATTAAACCGGGTGAAAGCGTTGACGGCTCATTGCACGGGCAACCACCTCACGTTGGCCTTAAATTATGGCTCTCAAAATGAAGTGGTCGATGCAACCAAGCGCTATGTGCAGGCCGTCCAAAAAGGGGTAGAAAACCCAGGAGCGCTCGACTGGCCGACCTTTTCCCGGTACTTAGATACAACTGCACTCCCTGAACCTGACCTATTTATCCGGACTTCAGGAGAAAACCGCCTCAGCAACTTTCTCCTCCTCCAGCTCGCTTATGCGGAGCTTTACATTACCCCTACCTGCTGGCCAGACTTTACCCCAGAACACTTCCAGTCCGCTTTGGCTGATTATCAAACCCGCGAACGCCGATATGGAATGGCAGACAGGCAAATAAGCCCAAGAAAAACAACCGGCGTCTAATGGCCTAAAAACAATCATTTACACACACTATTTATGCAAAAAAGAACACTCACGACGCTCTGTATTTGGGGAATTATTATTGGAGCGCTCTATTTATTTGGGCCGACAGCGGGGGCCTGGCTACTGCTGTTATTAAGTACGATGGCCTTAAATGAGCTTTTTACCGTGCTACGCGCTATCGGGTATGAGCCCCTCCCAAAAACCGCGATGGTCATGGGCGGCATTTTAATTTTAGGCCCCTACTACCTCCCCCACATGGCTACAGGGGGGGGATTAGGCGGACTCCTCCTCGGCCTCATGTTTGTTGCACTGGGGCTCCTCCTCCTCTACCGGCCCACGCAACTGCGCTGGTTTAAAGACAGTGTCATGCCTACTTTTTGGGCAATTGTAGCCGTTCCTTACTGTTTGCACTTTTTTATTGAGATCTTCCGCAGTGGGGTCGACAGCTGCAGCCCGATGTCGGGCCTGATCCTCGCCCTGTGGGCCATTACCGTGGCTAAGTTTACGGATATCGGTGGGCTTTTAGCTGGGTACTTATGGGGCAAGCACAAGATGGCCCCTAATATTAGTCCTAAAAAAACATGGGAGGGGGCAATCGGCGGGCTTGCCCTATCGATCGCTGTGGGCGTTGTCTTCTTCACCCTGGCGCAAAGTGTTTTACCCGAAACCTTTACCCTCTCTAAAGCAATCTGGATGGCGGCTGTTTTATCCCTCGTCTCCATCCCGTCTGACCTTTTTGAATCCGTCTTAAAGCGACTGGCTGACATTAAAGATTCCGGCCACTCTTTACCCGGTATTGGGGGAGCACTCGACTTGGCAGACAGCCTCCTCTTTGTGGGACCTGTGGCGTATCTGCTATTTAGCTACGCCCTGTAAGACCGATGCGAGAATACTTTTCTTTCGAGTTTTTGGTCTTAAAATTTTAAATCGTACCCAACTCACATATAATGAGAAACAATAAGAGACCCGTTACAGAATGCTTTGATTTTTCGATGATTACGAGCGAGACGCACGTAAGCCTACTAAAGGTAGGTGCGTACGTCGAACGCAGTAAGCGCGGAAAAGCATGCATTCTGTAATAGGTCTCATGAAGAGGCGTGTGGTATTACTGGGCGCCACCGGCTCCATTGGCGAAAGCACCCTGGAAGTCATCCGAGGGTGTGCCGCGCATTTTGAACTGGTGGGGATTGCGGCCTATCAAAAGGTGGAACACTTGGCCCAAATCGCCAAAGCTTTTAATGTAAAGCATGTAGCTATTGGAGACGAAGCCGCCTGGAAGCGTGCTAAGGCTGAGGGGCTCTTTGATAACGACGTGGCCCTTCACTCTGGGGCCGAGGGGCTCGAAGCATTAGCCGTATTGCCAGAGGCCGATATCATTGTCGTGGCCACTGTCGGCACACATGGGCTGGCGCCAACCTTAGCTGCTTTAAAAGCGGGTAAACAAGTAGCACTAGCCAACAAAGAAGTGCTGGTAATGGCCGGTGAATGGGTGATGGCGGAAGTTAAAAAACAGGGACGACCGATTTTGCCCTTGGATAGTGAGCACAATGCTCTCTTCCAGTGCATAAAAAACGAACCCAGCCGTGCGATTAAAAAACTTATTTTAACGGCTTCGGGAGGCCCCTTTCGCACCTTTACCCAAAAAGAAATGGAACAGGTAACGCCTGAAATGGCCCTGCAGCACCCGAATTGGCGGATGGGGCCAAAAGTTACCCTCGACTGTGCGACGATGGCCAATAAAGGACTGGAACTGATTGAGGCCCACTGGCTCTTTGACATGCCTGAAGACCACATTGAAGTAATCATACACCCACAAAGTATTGTGCACTCGATGGTTGAATTTGTGGATGGCTCTACCCTGGCTCATTTATCCCCTCCTAAAATGGCTTTTGCCATTCAAAACAGCCTCATGTACCCCCATCGTGCCCAAGCGGTGCTAGAGCCTTTAAACTTTAGCCAGGGCTTGCATTTAACATTTGAAGCCCCGGATACGAACCGCTTCCCCTGCTTGCGATTAGCCAGAGAGGCCTTAATTGCAGGAGGAGCCCACCCTGCTGTTTTTAATGCGGCCAATGAAATAGCAGTACAAGCTTTTATAGACAAAAGGCTATCTTTTTTAGACATCCCCCAAGTCATTGAAAAGACTTTGGCCCACAACTGGGCTAAATCCACAAAGATAGAAGATGTCCTATGGGCCGATGAAGAAGCCAGGAGATTGGCAGAAGCTGCTCTCTTTTAATGCAACCCCTGCATAATAGCCTTTAAAAACAAAAAGAAGTCATTTAAAAATTATACTTACCAAATCACCAAAGACCGGCTGTAGAATGTCTTAGTTTTGAGGAATTTGTAGGGCGAAGCGAGCGAGTGTGCTAAGGCACTCGAAGAGCGACAACCGACCAAAAACTCAAAAGAATGATATTCTGCAACGGTCTCATTTTAATATGCCTACTTCTTTCTATACTCTATTTGCCAATATTGAGGCCGTTTTATGGGTAATTCTCTTTTTTGGCGGATCTATTTTTGTGCATGAGCTGGGGCACTTTTTGGCGGCTAGGAAGCGAGGGCTACAAGTAGACCGCTTCTCCATCGGCTTTGGACCAAAGATCTTGAGCTGGAAGCGCGGAGGGGTTGAGTACTGCATCTCCCTATTACCCTTAGGCGGGTATGTGGCTTTGCCTCAATTAGCAGACCTGCAAGAAATCGAGGGCGGTTATAAAAAAACGTCAAACAAACTCCCCCCGGTAAGCTATGTAGACCGTTTGCTGGTATTAGTTATGGGGGCCGTTTTTAACCTGATATTTGCCTTTTTCCTGGCAACCCTATTATGGGCTGTTGGCCAACCGATGAGCGAAGAAGAGGGAACAACTGTTGTGGGTTATGTGGCAAAGACCCTCCACTTGGATGAAGCCCGCATGGCCCCAGGGCCCGCTTATTTAGCTGGAATACAGGTGGGGGATAAAGTCTTGGCTGTAGACGGCGTCTCTGTAAAACGCTTTACGGATATTGAGCAGACCTTGGTTACGGGCTCCGGCAGAGATGCCGAAGGGCACCCGCAAGTCAACTTCCTCATCGAAAGAGCAGGGCAACAAATAGAGCTTTCCCTAAAACCTGTTTTAGCCCTTGCGAATATGACCTCTGGAGAGACCCTCCGCATCGTAGGGATAAGCCCTGCACATAGCATTACAGTTGGGCAACTCCTCCCCCACTCTCCGGCAGAAGAAGCGGGGCTGAAGCCAGGGGATTGCCTACTCGCAATAGATAATCAGCCACTGTTCTCTATGATACAGCTTTCTGAATATCTAGATAGCAAGGCCGGCGGGCCTGTTACCCTGAGCGTACTAAGAGGGACAGAAACCCTAACGCTACAAGTAGCCCCCGCTCTTGTGGCTTATACGCAGCCAAGCCTAAAACTCTCCGCCCAAGAAGACCCAGGGGCTGTATTAACCCTCATCCCTGATAGTGCGATGCCCATGGCGATGCCCGTGAGTAATGATACCCCTATTGGTGGCCTTTTAATTTTTGACATCCACGAAGGCGACCAAGGGAAACGCTTTGGCCAATTGCATATAGGGGACCGCATAGTAGGACTTGCCGATGGCCACGGCATTACCTCCCTCACTGTTTTTGAAAAAGCTTTGCAAGCCTTGAAGCACGAACACCCAACGGCCATCATCCAAAGCCCTCACGAAGCCACCTTCTTCTGGACGGCCCCCTCAGCTTTAATACCGGAGATTGTGGCCCCCCGCACCCACGCCATGCTCGGCTTTATCCGCAATACAACGCCGGTTATTGTACATATACCCCCCTTGGACCAATTTAAAAATGCCATCCGCATGACCTTCCGCGTATTAGGAAGCCTCTTTAACCGGGGCTCGGACATTGGCTTAAATAACCTAATGGGGCCCCCGGGTATTATGCGCGTTTTGCACACCTTCTCTACTATCGATGTGCGGCTGGTTATTGCCTTTACCGTCCTACTCAACATCAATTTGGCTATTTTAAATCTACTCCCCATCCCTGTCTTAGATGGAGGACAAATCCTCTTTGCCACACTTGCACGCCTGAGGGGCCGCCCACTCCCTCAACGCTTAGTCAGTAGCATCCAAGAAACCTTTATGCTCATGCTCTTTGCCTTGATGCTCTACGTCAGCTTCTTTGATGTACGACGCTGGCAAGGGGACCGAGCCGTGGAAAAGCGGATGGAACTCCGAAGTGAATATTACCTAGAGCCGGTCTTTAGCCCTTCAAGGGGGGTAGCGGCTTTAGAAACAAAATAATTTAATAAGGCCACGGTATGAATTATTGCACAAGCCGCTTCCAGGCCATAAGGCGTGATGCCCGCGAAGTAAATATAGGCAATATTAGCATAGGGGGCAATAACCCCATTCGGATACAGTCTATGACGACGACGAATCCGGAGGATAT
Organism: Opitutia bacterium; assembly: GCA_025363025.1. GTDB lineage: Bacteria > Verrucomicrobiota > Verrucomicrobiia > Opitutales > JANYEO01 > JANYEO01. The sequence goes on along the minus strand of JANYEO010000197.1, from coordinate 4,818 downwards.
TGCCGCAACGGTGGCTGAGAGTATCAAATTGGCTGAAGCGGGGTGCGAAATTGTTCGAATAACCGCCCCCAATGTAAAAGCCGCCCAAGCCTTAAAAACAATTCGGACAAAGCTTGATGAAGCCCGCTGCTATGTGCCGCTGGTAGCAGACATCCACTTCCTCCCCCAAGCGGCGATGGAGGCGGCGTTACATGTAGAGAAAGTCCGCATTAACCCGGGCAACTATGCTGATAAAAAGAAATTTGTACAACTCGAGTACACGGATAAGGCCTACCAAGAAGAACTAGAACGTATTTACACGGCCGTAAGCCCCCTTATCCTCCGATGTAAAGAGCTAGGCCGGGCGATGAGGATTGGAACGAACCATGGATCCCTCTCTGACCGGATTATGAACCGCTATGGGGATACCCCCCTGGGCATGGTGGAGAGCGCACTTGAATTTATCCGCATTGCACAGTCTCACGGGTATTACGACATCGTGCTATCGATGAAGGCTAGTAACCCCAAGGTGATGATTGAAGCCTACCGCTTAGCGGCTGCAAAAATGGCGGAAGAAAACATGGCCTTCCCCCTGCACCTCGGCGTTACCGAAGCCGGCGATGGGGAAGATGGCCGCATTAAAAGTGCGATTGGCATTGGCACGCTCCTCTTTGATGGGCTGGGTGATACGATAAGAGTCTCCCTAACAGAAGACCCGGTACACGAGATCCCGATTGCCCTAGAGCTTGCAAAACGGGCTGAGGCGTTATGGAAGCGGCCACTCGTTGATCATGCGGACCTGCTCATAGATACGATTGACCCTTATAGTTATAATCGCAGAGAGAGTTTAGAGATTACCCTTTCGAACAATACGGGACTAGGCCAAGATCACTTCCCACGGGTCATTTTACGCTTAGACGATGCTTTACATGACGGGGTAAAGGCCGTGCGCACGGTTTTGGATATTCATGCGCGTTACAAAGAAAACCGCGTAGAAGGGCTCCTCTTCCCCCTACAAAAACCAGAAGAAGTACCTGCACTCTTAACACTGATACAAGTTTTAGAAGCAAACGTCCCTAGTTTTTGGGTAGAAATAAATACCGTTGAGGCATTAAAGGCCTTAAGCACACTATCAAAGCCCCAAATAGGCCGCATTGGGCTAGTTATCAAAACACAGACGATTGAATTAAGCGACGGATTGGCTGCAGCCCAGGCTTTAGACGCTTTCTTAAGTTTAGATACTCACCCTGAGTTCATCAAAGAACATGCCTTATTATTGAAAGCGCATGAAGGGCTATTAGTCTTTACGTGTAGTCAGCCTCTGACGACTCTCCACGCTATAGGGACTTACCGCGCCTTAGCAGAGGCGTTAAAGGAGCACGGGATAGAATCGCCCATTTGGCTAAGAAGCACCGCCGCCATGACGACCCTCCCCCATGAAAGCCACCGGACGGCTTGCTTGCTCGAAAGCAGCATCCTCCTGGGGAGTCTTTTATGTGATGGCATTGGGGACTGCGTTAGCGTGGAGGGGGAAGAAGACCCTGCGGCGGCTATAGTCCTTGCCTACAATATTTTGCAAGGCACCCGTAACCGCTTTAGCAAAACCGAGTTTGTCGCCTGCCCGAGCTGTGGCCGCACGTTATTTAACCTGGAAGAAACGACGCAAAAAATACGGGCAAAAACCACGCACTTAAAGGGCGTCACCATCGCCATCATGGGCTGTATTGTGAATGGGCCAGGGGAAATGGCGGATGCAGACTTTGGCTACGTAGGCGGCGCCCCCGGGAAAGTAAACCTCTACGTTAAGAAAAACTGTGTGGAGCACAACATCCCCCAAGCCGAAGCGGTAGAACGCCTCGTGAACCTTATCAAAAGCCATGGCCGTTGGGTAGAGCCTGAGTAGGTAAGTATTAGAAGACCGGACTGCTAATCCGCATTACTTAATGCAAATGACTTGCCCTTGAGTAAGCAAAACAAGATCTGTAGCCTTTAGGCGAAAAACAGCATTTGGGGTACCAGCAGCGGCCCAGAGCTCTCCCAAGGTCAATAGATCTTCATCAATAAAAGTGAGAAGTGCTTGTTTATGGCCCACGGGGGGGGATGCCTCCTATGGCAAAACCAGTGACCTCGCGAGTAAAGTCTGCATCGGCCTTAACAAGCTTTTCTCCCAAGTGAATTTCAATACTTTTTTCGTTCACGCGTGTGGGACCCGAGGCGAGAACAAGAATAGGACGCTGTGTTTCTTTCGTTTTAAAAATGAGCGACTTAACAATTTGTGCCACCGTACAACCAATGGTAGCTGCAGCATCAGCTGCTGTGCGTGTGCTAGCGGCAAGCTCAACTACCTTAAATTCAAGCCCCGTTTGGGCGAGGACTGCTTGAACACTTTGCGCACTACGACTAAGAGAGATAAGGTTTAAGTCAGACATGAGTCATACAGTTTCTCAACAAAACTCTGATTATTTCAATCTTTTAATCCCAGCGAATTATTTGGAGACCGCAGGCAGCGTGCTGTGATGTTCGGATGATTACGAGCGAGGCGCGCGGAGCGTACACACAGGCACGTGAGCACGCCGAACGCAGTAAGCGCGAAAAGGCATGCGGTCTCAATCGTGGTTTTATTTTTGAACTTCTATCCGCTTCACTTCTATTTCAATTTTAGAAGGAAAATAATCTTTATCCAGCTTTCCGTAAATCTTCACTAGAGTCTCTGGCGTGATTTGTTCGGGCGGCATAGCTTTGTTATGTATTTCCAGCACGATTTCGGCCGTATTATCTGTGAAGATATATTTATCATGAGAAAGGCGTTTTATAATATGGCCTTTTAAAGTTACCTTCAGGCCATCTTTCGCAATTGCGAGTACTTCTTGCACAGACATTTCATCTCCTACCTCTGGACCAACAAAGCCGGGAGGAGTTGCATCAGGTATACCCTTTTTGGATTCCGCAGCCAGGGCAATGCTTGTCATTGAACTGCAAAGCACAGCGCAGCATCCAACGAATATGAGATTTTTGGTTTTCATTTGGTTTTATTTTTGATTTTAGGATTATATGCAATTTACTCCAAGCCCAGGCTTAGAAAAATTGCATGTTTAAAAATAAAAAGGCAGCACCCTACACCCTATCTGGCATAGCCCTCTGGGTGCTGAGAATGCCAGGCCCAAGCGGTTTGCACGATAGAATCGATCGTTTGATAATGAGGGACCCAGCCGAGCACTTTGCGTGCGTGGCTTGCATCTGCATATAAAGCAGGGGGATCCCCCGCACGGCGAGGGTGAAACACCTGTGGCACAGTACGGCCTGTAACACGCTCTGCAGCGGCGATCACTTCCTTAACTGAATAAGGGGTGCCGGTACCCAGATTAAAGAAAAGCTGCGTACCAGGAGCCTCCAAATGATCAAGGGCCCGAATATGAGCGTCGGCTAAATCATCTACGTGAATATAATCCCGCAGGCAGGTACCATCTGGAGTTGGGTAATCAACCCCACAAACCGGTACAAAAGGGCGCTGACCTAAAATGGCTTGAAGGATACACGGGATGAGATGGGGCTCCGGCGTATGATCCTCCCCAATGGAGCCATCTGGGGCCGCACCGGCTGCATTAAAATAGCGAAAAGAGGCGAAGCTAAGCCCATGGGCATGGGCCAAGGCCTTTAACAAATTCTCCACATCGAGCTTCGTTTGCCCATAAGGATTAATGGGATGCTGAGGCGTTGATTCGGAAATAGGTAACTGCTCCGGGATGCCGTAGGTAGCGCAACTTGATGAAAAGACAAACTGCTGAATGCTTTTTTCCACCATAACTTCTAACAGCCGCAGGGTGGCGACGACGTTGTTTTCATAATATTTCAATGGATTCTCTACCGATTCCGACACGAAGGCATAGGCGGCAAAGTGCATGACGACGTCTATCTTCTCTTTATCCAAAACAGAGGCGACGAAGGCCTTATCCCCTAAATCCCCCACGTATAAGGGAACCAATGGATCGAGCGCCCCCCTATGCCCATACACTAGATTATCGAGTACTACGGGACGATGCGTCGTTTTTTGCAAATGCCGCACACAGTGACTGCCGATATAACCCGCCCCGCCGACAACAAGTACATTCATAAGCAAAAGCCTATTGAAAAACAAGGCACCTGACAACGCCTCAATTTGCTTAGGGACGCTTTGATTTAAAAGGAATTTTACAACCCGGAAAACATAACTGACATAAAGGGCTACGCAGCCGATCGCACCCAGGGGATTTACAAATTTCCCGCCCGTATTGAATCATTTGCAAATGAAGCTTATTCCAACGATGCGGAGGGAAAAGTGCCTTTAAATCTGCCTCAGTTTGCGCAACACTGCGTCCAGAGGTAAGCCCCCACATTTGTGCTAAACGGTGAATATGCGTATCAACCGGAAAAGCTTCCTTGTTAAAGACTTGAACGAGCACCACACTAGCTGTCTTATGCCCCACCCCGGGCAGAGCCTCTAGGGCTTCAAGCGATTCTGGTACGCGGCCATTATACTGCTCCACCAATATTTTTGAAAGCCCGACAATGCCCCGCGCTTTTGCAGGAGAAAGCCCACAAGGCCGAATGATGGCCTGCACCGCTTCTACCGATTGCTCGGCCATAGCAGCAGGGTTATCCGCAAGCGCAAATAAGCGCGGCGTGATCTCATTTACCCGGGAATCTAAACAACGAGCGGAGAGGAGAACCGCGATTAGCAAGGTATACGGGTCTTTATGATGAAGCGGTATGGGAGGATTGGGAAAACGCTCCGCTAAAAAGTGATCAATGATAAGGGCTTTTTCTTCGCGTGTCATAATAAGACGATTGAGAATACTTTGC
>JANYEO010000177.1 GCA_025363025.1 Opitutia bacterium | reverse complement strand
TAGCCAAATTGGCCAGATCCGCCGTTGTACTGGCAATGGTAATAGGATAAACAGGAGCACCCTGAACTTGGCGGCTTAACTCCCCCAAATCCGTTACTTTTGCAGATGAAGCAGGCGCGGGCTGAGTTTTAAGAGATGACGCATTAGCCGGGGCTGCTGCTACAAATGTAGAAAATAAACTTAAACACCCAATAACTCCTAAGCTTAAAAAGGCAAAACGCATGGGGAATAAATAGTGAACCTCATTAAAAATCGCAATCTGTTTTTTTGGCTTGCTGAAAAGGCAATATTACGTCTTAAACGACGGCCTACGGGTGTGCCAGGGTAGCTCAGTGGTAGAGCAGAGGACTCATAAGCCTTTGGTCGGCGGTTCAAATCCGCCCCTTGGCACCATTTCTATGAAAATTTTCGCTAAAATGAATAAGTGCAGTGGATTTATAACGATCAAACGGACGTTACTATGCCTTATTTTTGCAAGCGGGACCTCTTTTTCACAAGCGGTTATTGATACGGATAAAGACCTTTCTGGACAGGTAGCCCGCTGTTTTGTTATTGGCTTTGATGGGTATGTATTACCTGAGATTATCCGTACTTATATTGTCAAAAACCCGCCAGGTGGGGTTATTTTATTTGATCGCAACATCCAATCTCCCCCGCAGTTAAAAGCATTGACTGCAGCTATCAGGCAAGCCGTCCCCCAAGGAGTCTTAATTATGGTGGACCAAGAAGGGGGAAATGTCGCACGGTTAAAAGAAGCCACCGGCTGCCCCAAGGCCACCCCTTCAGCGGAAGCCTTAGGTAAAGGCCCTCTTAGCAAGGCCCAAGCTGCAGGCTATGAAACCGGCTGCTTACTGAAGACTACGGGGATAAACTTAGATTTAGCCCCTGTGGTAGATATTGGCCTCCCCGGTAGGTACCTGAAGAGCCGTGGCCGTACGTTTGGAGAAACACCGGAAGCTGTTACGGCTTATGCTGGAGCCTTTACCGAAGGGCTGCACCAGGCCGGGATACATAACTGCCTAAAACACTTCCCGGGGCATGGCTCGGGGGTACTGAATCCGCATTTTGAATGGGTAGATATTACTCAGACCTTTACCCCTATCGAGCTCCAGCCCTTTAAGGCCCTGATTGAAGCTGGGCTTGCAGATACTATTATGGTCGGCCATCTCTTTAATGCCAACTGGGATAAGGTATACCCGGCCAGCTTGTCTAAAAAAGTGATCCAAGGCATGCTCCGAGAGAATTTAGGCTATAATGGCCTTATTTTAACCGATGACCTCGATATGGCGGCTGCAGGGAAAACCCCGGATCAATCAGCCCTTCTTGCCCTAGAAGCCGGGGTGGATCTTTTATTATTTTGCGACACCGGGGCGGGCCTTGCCCTACACCCTACCCCTGAAGCAACTTGCGAACTCTTAAACCGTTATCTCGAAGCTTTAACAACTGCGGCTACTAACAGCCCTCAAATAAAAGAACACCTCCAGGCCTCAAATAAGCGCCTTGAGGTGTTAATAAAACCTAACTTATAAGCAGAAGCTTACCGAGGTCTATTCATCCTTTCTTTTAATTTCGCTTGATCAGCTGCGGAACGCAACAGCTTCTCTTGGCCGCCCACTGTAATGACTTTAGAAACGCCTTCTTTAGCCACTTTAGCGGCTTCTTCAACAATCATAGACTGCACTTTACCCGCTACCTCTTCGGCTGTACCTTTGATCTCTACTTCATTGCCATCTACTTCGAGCACAACCAATTCCCCGGCCAAGCGGGCGACTTCAGCTAAACGAGCGACTTCAGCTAAACGAGCGGCTTCGGCTTTATCGGCTTTGGCTTGCTCCTCGACAACCTTGTCGCTGGCTTTTGTTACATGATCATCAATTCCTGAGAGAAGATTGCTGATTCTATCAGAAAAGTCTTTTGCTTTATCGGCTTCATCCCGAGCTGTTTTTGCAGCAGTCTCGATTTCCTCATAGGCAATCTTCAGTTCTGGTTGATTGGTAAGGGTAGCATCTGTTAAAGCTACATCGTATTTATCCTTGGCGTCAGCAGCTAAGGATTCTAATGCAACAGCTTTATCTTCTGCTAGCTTTGTATTGTCTGCGATGGCAACAGAATCAATAGCTTTAGATACCTGGATAAAAATATCTCCAATGGCGTTCGACTGGGCCGTTGCCACTTCTAAATCGCTGCCTGTGTATGCGCTATTAAGGACATTGGTAATGTCATCACCAGCCTTCACAGCGGTATCCTTAAACCCTTCGTTTTGAATGACGATACTGGAAACAATACCTAAATCCTGCGCGACCTGAGTAGCATCAAAGCCCGTTGTAAGATCACTTAAAACGTCTGCATTGTGCACAAGACGAGCGGCTTCGGCAACACGGATGGCTTCTTTAGACTCGGTATCCAGGTCGGCTTTTAGATCATCAATAACATTATTAATATCAAAGATAGTTTTTTGAACCTTAGATAATGCCCCTTGGGCATCAGCGAGATTTTGCTCGGCTATTTCAAGGTACTTAGCGGAGTCATCAACAAAATTCCGAAGGGCACTTGTATCTAATTTACCATCTGTATTGCCTAATTCCACCATCCCTAATTGCAATTCAGCATCTGTGTGTATTTTTCTGGCGTCTACTAATTTATCCTCAGCTTTCGTTACTTCAGCTTCTAAAACTGGAACATCAAGGGTAAGCGTTGAGAAAAGCACTTGGGCTTGGGCAAATTTAGATTGAGCCCCTTCAAGGGCGGAGCTACCTGTGCTAGGACCATCTTTGAGGTCTAATAAGGCAGCATGTAAGACCCCCGCTTCAGTCAAAGCATCCATTGTATGCCCTCTATTATCAAAGATAAACCTAAGATCTCCCCCAAAATCCACCATCTCTTTTTTCCCAAAATCACTCATAGCTAAATTAAATTCATCTATGCGGGCCTGGTCTGCCGTGGCAGCTTCGGCGGCGGCTTGGTCTGAAGGAGAAG
>JANYEO010000083.1 GCA_025363025.1 Opitutia bacterium | reverse complement strand
TACGAACCGTAACATTCGGGTTCTTTTGCATCTTATGAAGCTCAGGCATACCTTTAGGCCCAAGTGGGCCCTCATAAAAATGGCCAATTTCGCGCTTATTCCAGTCAAAAAAGTTAAACCGACGAACTTTGTAAGGGCAATTATTCGCGCAATAACGCGTCCCAACACAACGGTTATAAGCCATAACATTCAGCCCTTGATCATCATGCACCGTTGCATTGACTGGGCAAACCGTTTCGCAAGGCGCCATTTCGCAGTGCTGGCACATCATGCCCATAAAAGCAACTTGCGGATCATCTGGCAATTCGGCCGTTCCCTTTCCGCTTGAAAAATACCGATCCATCCGCAGCCAATGCATTTCGCGGCCGCGTGCAACCTGGTCTTTGCCTACAATAGGGACATTATTTTCGCTCTGACAGGCTACAACGCACGCATTACAGCCCGTACAAGATCCTAAATCAATGACCATCCCCCACTGCTGGGCCCCTTTAAAAGGAGGGGTTTCGTAAGCAGAATTACCACGCGGGATGTTCCGCACTACTTCAGAAAAAGACTTATTTTTGTCAGGGCCTAAATTAGCCGGCGCGTGGGACTCGAGGCACATGTGCTTCGTAAAGTCTGAATGGGCTTCATACTCATCTGCATTCGCCTCACGCAAAATTGCCCGCCCTTCCATGGACCAATGCTGCTGTGTATTTGCTAAACGATAAGTCCCTAAAGTCGGCTTTAACGAAGCCCCCTCAACAGAAGTGCGGTTCGCTTCCGTACGAATAGGGTAAACATTAAAGCCCACACCTGTTCCAATACGTCCCACTTGTGTGCGGCCATAGCCTAAAGTTACAAGTACGGTAAAGTCAGCCAAACCCGGGTGCACATGAATCGGGCCAGCAATAACCCGCCCATCAATGGTTAATTCACCCACAAAGGCTTCTTCTTTACCTTGTTTAAAAGTATTAAACTGCGGATGCTCCTGCCCTTGCTTGCTGAGCACCGAAGCTTCTGGAATAAGCGGGACGCCCGACTGGGCTTGTAAAGCCTTTGCCAAAGCGGGGCCTACTAAAATAACATTATCCCATGTCAACTTGGTGAGCGGCTCAGGGCATTCCTGCAGCCAGCCATTATTAGCATAACGCCCATCCCATACTTGCTGACTGGGCAAAATGCGGACTTCTATCGAAGTGGCACTAAAATTAGCAGGGGTAAAAGTAGCCTTATCCAATTCCCTGCGTAAGTCAGCAGAGTTAAAAGACGGCACTGCAATTCCAAAACTAGAACCCGTCAACACCCCTTCAGCTAACCATTGGTCAAAGGTCGTATTTACTTTTGAGGCAAGCGCTAACTCTCTAAATGTTTCTTGAACAAGCCCATACGCATCGGACTGTCCCTCTTGAGCGACACGGCCTAAAAACTCGAGCTCTCCCATGCCCTCAAACAGCGGGAGGATCATAGGCTGTACAGGAACAAGCGTACCATTCCAGGTACGGCCATCCCCCCAAGACTCTAAATAATGATTAGCCGCAATATGGGTCACACCTAGCGCTGAAGTCTCATCGAAATGATAACCATAGCGGACTACTTGGGGGACACTCTTTTGAAGGCTTACCCAATCTAAATCTGCCGGTGCATTATAGGCAGGATTGCCACCTACAATAACTAAAGTCTTAACTTGGCCCAACCGTATGGCATCTGCCAATAATCCTATCTCAACCGCTTCTGTTTCAGGCGCTTCAAGATAATTAACCGTCTCGCCTATAGCCCCTAACGCTTGATTTATGCGTAAGGCCAATTGATGCACACTGACTGGAGCATCTCCTCCAACCACTACCAGGGCCCGGCCTGTATGCGCCAATAAATCAGTCGCACATGCTTTTATCCAAGCTTTATCAACAGAGAGGCCATTCCCCTTTGCTTGAAAATAAGCAACTTCATCCGCCGAGGCACCCGTTTGCTCCAATACTTCTGCTGCCATCAAAGCCGTAAAAGCCGGTAAATGGTTAAAAGCTAAACGCAAGCGATGGTCAGCCATGCCTCCGGTAATCGAAAACGTACTCTCAACCGCATATAAACGGTTCATTTCTGAAGCGTGGCTCGCATCCTTCACCTTGCGGCGGGCAGTAAAATCACGCATGTAACCTAAGCTCCCTGGCTCTGACTGCAGGAAGTTAGATTCCAGTGCCAGGACACGGTCCGCACTTTTAAATTTATAATCCGCCCGCAAGCGCTTACCTGTTAAAGGCTTAAGTGCAATTTCAGCCTGGTCGTTATTAACAGGGTCATACTCCGCCCAAATCGCATTAGGAAAGGCCGCTTTGAAGGATTGAACGAGTTTTAAACGCGAAGGGGACGTAGAAGGCTCGGCTAAAAAGGCTAACCCTGTACCCGCCCGGGTTTTGTAATCTTGCGAAATACTTTGCAAGACGTCCAATGCTTGAGACCGGCTTAATGCTTCCCCTTGCTTGCCCACGCTATGCATGGCACGGTCAGGGTCATAAAGATCAAGCACACTGGTCTGCCCAAAAACGTTTGTCCCGCCTCCATAAGGTAAATAACTGGGATTGCCTTCTAGTTTAGTAGGCCGGGCTTCGTGAGTTTCTGCGATGAGCGGCACATTATCCCGCGCAGTTGGCTGAGACGTCGCATAGAAAACAGGTACCCCGGGGATCAAACGTTCAGGCTGCTTTGCATAAGGCAAAATATGCTGCTCTGGCTGGCGGCAGCCTGCAAGGCCTACACCCGCAAAAGCAAAAGAAGCACCCATCAGCTTCAAAAACTGACGGCGATCAACCCCCTCAAGCTCAGCTGCACCCGAAGGGAATTCTTGATGAAGCCACTCGCGGAAAGCCGGTGTATCGGCTACTTCGTCAAGGCTACGCCAATACTGCGGGCCGGAAAGCTCGCGCTGAGTAGGTTCAGGATGGAAAAATTTGCGTTTCATCGATGGCAACCTGAGCAACTGGTGGGAGGATTAATTTTCCAATCGTGGACGAATTTGCGGCCCATTTCGAGCTGAGCTTGCTCGCTTTCGGCCTTCCACGTAAGGTTATAAACTTGGTCTAAGGGGCGAACATGTTTCTCTGGCTCGCGGTGACAATCTAGGCAAAAAGACATGCTTAGCGGTTTTGCTTGATACACACGTTCCATTTCATTGACCTGCCCATGACACTCTACACAGCTAATGCCACGGTTCACGTGCGCTGAGTGGTTAAAGTAAACATAATCTGGCGCTTTATGCACCCGCACCCAAGGGATAGGGTCGCCCGATTCATAACTATGCCGCACCAAGGCTAAAGCTGGGCTATCAGTTAATATTGCACTATGGCAATTCATGCACGTATTCGTGGCGGGCACACCTGAAGTGGCAGATTTATCAACGCTAAAGTGACAATAGCGACAATCAAGCCCCAGTTGCGTCACGTGCAAATAGTGATCAAACGCAACAGGTTGAATGGGTTGATACCCAACGTTAATGTATTTAGGGGTCGCGTAATAAGTGAAGCCTACAATAACAGCTAACAAAACCAGCTTTATTGCAATCACCGCTTTTAGCGGAACTTTATTAGACCATTTAGGGAAAATATTCGCCATAGGAACAAGAAATAGAAGCCAATACTCGGGTTAACGACTCCCTTGGCGAGCAACCGCTCGCGGCTCTTTTTTAGCTTGAAGGGGAAGCGAAGAGGCTTGTTGCGCTTTTTCAGGCACAGATTGCCCACATAAAATGCGGGGCAAAGCCAGCCCAGCAGCTAAAGTGAGTCCAAGCTTCTTAAGAAAGGTCCGGCGATTATTTATAGTTTTTTCCATCAAAAGTAGTTACTACTCAGGCGGTTGATCTACGCAGTTTCAACAGATAATGGCAACTTTAAGTGTATTAGCCCAGCATAAAAGTAGAATATCTTGCAGATATTATAAGAAAAACTACCCAGCAAACATACATTCAAGTAAGCAAAAAACTAGATCATCGCCTTATAAGATAGCATCTGAATACAATGAATTTCGGGAAACGCAAACAATTACAATGGCCAATAATTATGTTTCAACTACCGATGCGCACTTACTAGAAATAGATCTTTATTCGTCAAACCGCTTCATATACTTATGTACCTTTTTTTACTCGAATGAAAAAATTAATTTTCTCAAAGACTCTCACTTAATACTAAAATTGGTCAATGCAGATGCAATGACCGAAACATTACTGCTGAAACCAAAAAAGAACAACAATACCTCTGTGAAACAGAAAAACAACTCCGTTAGAACATCCAACAACAATTTAAACATCAATATAACTCCCTCTACAACAAACCAAAACGTATACGCATCTTACTGGATATATCCTATTACAGAAGTAATCTTATGTAAACTATCCAATGCTCTAAAAATTAACTATTCATTTGAAACTACAAAAATGCCATTCACGGGAGAGTTCCCTTCGACCAGCATAGCCCGTTTTTCTGACTTCAAGCTAATATTTGATAATAAAAATCAAACAACAGAAACATCCCAATCCGAGCGCGAAGAAGCTCCATTGCTACCCAAAGAATAATCTTAAATCGAATATATTAAAGGCTTCAAAAATTAAACAACACAAGCAGCCTTTAACGCCCGATAAGTCACCACTCCACTCGAGAATCCCATTAGCAAGGCTGCAACTACAGGATGCAAATAACCTCCAGCCGCTAAACAAACCCCCACTATATTATAGCTTAAGGCGATTATAATATTACTACGAACACTCGCTCGTACTCGCCTCGCTACTTTTAAAGCAAGGACAAGCGGTTGCAATACCTCCCCCATCAGCACGGCTGAAGCAGTACCCGCCGTTAATGCAACGGCTCCATTCATAGCCACAGCCGTAGCCGCCTCAGCCATAGCTGCTGCATCATTTAAACCATCTCCGACAAATACAACCCTCTCCCCCTCAGCTTGCCATTTTTTAACCCAGTTAACTTTATCCAGTGGGCTTTGGGCTGAATAAACTTCAACATTCCCTATATTTTCCCAAAGGGGCGCCGTATCTCCCGTCAAAATGGCAAGTCGCAGGCCAGCATCTGCCAAGGCATTTAAAGATTCCACCGCGTCAGAACGAAGGCCTTCTTCTAGGGCTACTTTCCCTGCATAACGGCCATTAATTTCAACCCCTATCCATTTCCCTGGCGCCTCGCTTCCCTGCCCAAGCCACATTAAATTACCTACTCTTACCTTCCAAATCACTTCATTCAAAATAACCTCCCCCTCAACGCCCCCCCCTGCAATCCAATTACGCGTCAATACTCTAACTTTAAAATCTCCTAACAGACCTCGAAAAGTGCGCGCAATAGGGTGTGTTAAGCCTGCCTCTATCCCGCAAACTAATGCTTGTAACAGGCCTTCTTGCTCTTTCCACTCAGGCTCATACGCCCAATGGCCTAAACGCAAAGCCGCCTCACTCAGGGTACCCGTTTTATCAAACACCCACAAGGTTGAATGACCCAATGCATCCAAAAACACCCCTGTTTTAATCACAAGTCCATGACTAGATAAATTCCATAAAGCACTCCACACCGCAATAGGAGTCGCAAGCCCCAAAGCACAAGGACAGGCCACGAGCAAAACAGCCATACTATTAAAAAGCGCTACCGTCCAATCAGCATACACATACCATACGATAAAAGTAGCTATACTCACACAGAGTACAAGCGGCACAAACCCTTGCATAAAGCGATCCGCCTGCTCCTGTAAGCGTGACGGCTTAATGGAGACCCCCTCAACAATACTGAGCACAGCATCCAAAAGGCGCTCACCTAAAACTTTTTGAACTTCAACGACCAATCGCCCATCAAGGCTATAAGTGCCCGCCAGTACAACATCTCCTTTTTTATAACGCACTGGCGCTGGCTCTCCTGTCATGGCGGCTTGCTCAATATAGGCCTCCCCTTCAAAAATAATCCCATCAACGGTAATCATCTGCCCCGGCTCAACCACTACCCTGGCTCCGACTCCCACCTCCTTCAGCTCGCACAGGCTAACAGTCCCTTGGGCATCGAGTACGTGTGCTTTACCTGCCACTTCTCTTAATTTTCTTACCTCAGCCCACACCTTATCTTTTGCTTGCAAAGCCACAGTCTTGCCTAACGTATAAATCGAAAGCACAATCGCCACGACTTCATAAAAAACAGGCCCCTCGCCTCTAATAGTTGAAATTGCGGAAGCCACCAAAGCCCCAAGTGCACTCAAGCAAAACATAGCTTCAACCGTTACCTCCCCTCGCACTATAGCCCGCCCCGTTTCTTTAAAAAGACGAGGCCCTAAAAGTACGATAACAACTAAAGCCGACCCCATAAGCAGGCCATGGAGGACCCAATATTCAAAAGAGAAGGCCTCAAGCGGCGTTATATTCATCCCCAAGCTAAAGACCATCGCCTGCCCTGCAATGACAAACCCTATCCCTAAGCGCCACCATATACCCGCTGGCACAGCTGTGATAGAATTAACAGGCTTATGCATCACTCAGCAGCCCCCTTACTTGCTCTCTAGAAATCCCTTTTTCTCGCAACCCTCGCAAACTCATAGCATTATCCCGCTTAGCTAAGCGCCTTCCGCTACTGTCCTTTACTAATGGTACATGGCAAAAAGCAGGAACCGCCAATCCAAGTGCTCGGTAAAGTAGTAACTGACGAGCTGTTGATTTTAACAAATCTTCTCCTCGGACGACCTCCGTAATAGCCATTTCAGCATCATCAACTACAACCGCTAACTCATACGCCGGCACATCATCCCGTCTCCACACCAAAAAATCCCCAAAGTCTTCACCTGCTACATAAATGATAGGCCCCAGTCTCTCATCTAACACAAAAATCTTTTCTCCATCTGGCACCCGAAAGCGCCAATTCACCCCAGCGGGCACCGAGCGCTCCTGCCCTGCCCCCTCAACTGCCCTTAAACGACGAGGGAAAACAGGCTCCGCTTCATCCTCCTCGTGCGGCGCCTGGGTCGCATTTTCAACATCCTTTCTCGAATGCGTACACGCATAAATAGCACCTTTATTTTTAAGGACTTCCCACGCTTTTAAATAAAAAGCGCGACGTTGACTCTGAATATAAGGCCCATAAAGCCCCCCAACATCCGGCCCCTCATTCCAAGTTAAACCTGCCCAATGCAAGTCCTCATAAAGTCCCTGGGTAAACTCTGCCTTACAACGGGCCTCATCTAAATCCTCTACTCGCAAAATCAAACGCCCTCCTTGGGCTTTTGCCCGTTTTTGGGCAATGGCAAATGTCTGAGCGTGCCCTAGGTGCAAATACCCTGAGGGTGTCGGCGCAATTCTACCACGATAGCTTGTCATTGGGTCTTTCATAGCTTTATTATGACAAAATGCCCCCTTTAATTTTTAGTTGCGATAAAGAAAATGCCCAATATTGGATAGCCAAGCCTTCTGGCCGCTTAGATCTCTCAACTGCCAATGCCTTTCAAGAAAGGCTCGAAACCCATTTAAGCGAAGGGGCCCCGGGTCTCATTCTCGATTTAAGCGATATTGATTATATAAGCTCCGTTGGCCTACGCGTTATTCTAGAAACAGGCAAACAACTTAAAACAAATAGCCGCCAACTTATCTTGCTCTCCGCTACAAGCTTTGTGCAAGAAGTCTTCGAAAACTCAGGATTCACACTGCTTTTCCCCTTAGTTAACAGTCTAGAAGAAGCTAGAATGCTGTTTAAAGATTAAATCAAAGCCTGAAAGTCTCAACCTAGGGAGGCAAGACTGCATAAGATTTTTTATTTGGCGCTGTACTTAAAGGGACCGCTTGAAGAATGCTTTGATTTTGAAGAGATTTCGAGTGGAGGCGCGCGGAGCGTACGTTTTAGTACGTGAGCACGGTGAGACTCGAAGGCATTCAAAAGCATGCGTTATGCAACGGGCACTGGGCTAAAACTAGAATACATAGACCTACCTGAAACTGGCATTACGCGGAAGAAATATGCCTTCTAATAAGATTGAGCTTTCATGCATGCTTTTGAATGCTTTTCGGCATCACCGTGCT
>JANYEO010000080.1 GCA_025363025.1 Opitutia bacterium | reverse complement strand
GTTTTAGACGTCTACCATAGCGAGGTGCTTCGTGGGCATTTACGGGGTATAGTCAAAGATGCTTTATTAAACCGAGAAATTACATTTGCCCAGCTTTTGAAAATGTCGAGCGAAGCTTTGGTGGAAACGCATAAATTTAAGACGACTCAGGAGTTAGCACAGTATGTTGATGGGGTTCAGTGTACTGTAGCTAGTTTTGATAGGAGTTGGCTAAGTGTCTTTATGGACTTTGGTTTATTGCGAGTGTTGATCTAATTTCAGTGAATTTGAGTTCAATCTTTTGAGTATACAGCAGAGCGTCAGACCCCTGTCGCACGCTCTGCGAGTTATTTAGACTATTTGGCTTAATTTTTTAGCGTCGTATTTTTGAAGGCACAGTTGATAACTTTCTGTAAGCAGGGCTTCTAGTTGAGGCCAAGCGGTAGCGGACGGATTTAAGATTGAGACCCAGGACATCCACCCATAAACAGGATGCGGGGTTAGGGTATCAAGTTGGGTGAAGTCGTAAGGCCCTTCGATAATCGTGCCTTTAGCGGGGCGTTTCGGTAATATTTGAAAGGTATTGAGAAATGTTTTTTTAGGTAAACCAAAATTAATTCTGAAAATACCTGCTCGGTTTAAATTAGAGGCTTTATCATTATTACCGTCTTTTTCTTTAAGGGTGCAAAAGTAAAGGCCGCGTTTGAGTAAATTGGCCGGGTTATAGAAAAAAGCTTTTTCGCCCCAAGTGTTAATTATGTTTAGCCCCTGAAAGTTTGATTGAAGGTACGTTGAAATTGAGTCTGCCGTTAAACACACAGTCTTGTTCCCGATATAGGGTAAAATGGGCTTAGAATGGTTTGATTTTGAGATGATTACTAGGCGGAACGACCGAGTGTGCTAAGGCACTCGAGGAAGCGACAACAAAGTAAGCGCCGGGAAGCGAGTCATTCTAAGCCCATTTTCATAAGAGGGAGGTCGCAATCTCATCTACCAGACCATAGGCGATAGACTCTGCCGCGGTCATATAGAAATCCCGATCGGAGTCTTTTTCTATCCGAGACATGGGTTGGCCAGAAGCTTGAGAGAGGATGATGTTTAATTCATTCCTGGTTTTCTCAATCTCTTGGGCATGGATGCTGATATCCAATGCGGGGGCAACGATGTTGCCTGAGATATGAGGTTGATGGATGAGGACCCGTGCATGCGGGTAAATGAAGCGGCGGCCCTTATTGCCTGCGCACAAAAGAATGGAACCCATGCTGGCGGCCATACCGGTGACGATGGTGGAGATGGGCGAACGCATGAGCTTCATGGTATCGAACAAGGCTAGGCCCGCCGTAGTCGAGCCCCCGGGGCTATTGATGTAGAACTTAATCTCTTTAGTAGAATCGAGCCCTTCGAGGTAGAGGAGCTTTTGGGCGGCCTCGGCACAGCTCTTGTCGTTGACCTCTCCCCAGAAGAATATTTTGCGCTCTTCTAGGAATTGCCGCTGTACTTGTTCTAAAATAGATTTAGGAGTATCGTCTTTGTCTTTTTTGGCCATGAGAAGTTAAGGGAAATTAGGAGGGATTGATTATGAAGTATAGTTGGCCGATTTGCCAAGCCGAGTTTTTAAGGAGATGCTAAATGAGCGCGCGTGCCTTTGGGGGCCTCATACCAAGCGGGGGGTGTATAGTCATGAGGCGCTTGGTTATCCCTTACTTGAAAGAGAGTGAACATACCGCCCATGCCGATGGGGCCAAAGGGGCCTTTCCCTGTCATCATAGGGAGGGTGTTTTTTGGTGTGGGCATTTGCATAGCGGCCATATCGTGCATGCCGCTTGTTCCCATTTCCATATAATCGGCATGGGGCATGAGGGCCTGGATGTGTTTTGTGGCCTCGGATTGGTCAACCCCGGTGAGTACCGGTAAATCGTGGATCATAGGGCCCATGGTGTGATGGGATTTGTGGCAATGAAAGGCCCAGTCCCCCGGGGCATAGGCGATGAGCTCTCCTGTACGGGTTGCGCCTACGGGGACATCAATCGTGGTTTCTGGCCACTGTGCGGAGGCCGGGATCCACCCTCCATCGGTTCCGGTTACCGTAAAAGCATAGCCGTGGATGTGGATGGGGTGGTTCGTCATGCTTAGGTTGCCGAAGCGGAAGCGTACCCTTTCGCCTGTGCGGGCTACCATGGGGTCGATGGCGGGGTAGACTTTGCTATTAAAAGTCCAGGTATTAAAATCCGTCATGACGGCGGGGTTGGGTTTAAAGGTACCGGGATCTATAGACCAACTCTGGATGAGGAAGCAGTAATCGCGGTCTACTTTATGGGCTTCAGGGTTTTTTGGATGAATGATAAAAAAGCCCATCATCCCTAAAGCCATTTGCAGCATTTCATCTACGTGCGGGTGGTACATGAAAGTGCCACTTTGAATGAGAGGGAATTCGTAGACGTAAGTTTCACCCGCTTGAATGAGTTTCTGATTGAGCCCGCCGACGCCATCCATGCCATTGGGTAAAAAGACGCCGTGCCAATGGACTGAGGTGGGCTCAGGCAGATGATTGGTAACTAAAATACGGACACGGTCCCCCTCTACGGCTTCTATTGTAGGGCCAGGGGTTGATCCATTGTAGCCCCAGCAGTCAACCATCATTCCGGGGGCAAATTCCCTCTTAACTGGCTCTGCCGTTAGGTGGAAGGTTTTGGTACCTTCTGCATCTACTGTCCATTCGAGGCTATTTCCGTTAAGGGTGGTAATGGGGGTATGGCCCGCTGATTGTAAGTCTTTAGCTGTATAGACGCGAGGGGTTGGGGTATCCTTTACAGCCCCCATGAGTGAGCAAGTGAAGGCGGTGAAGAGTTGTATTAGTAGAAGGGGTAAATAGTTCATGAGGGTTACATTTTCATGTCGGGCATGGAGTGCATGTGATGATGAAGTTCTACGGGTTTAACCGACTCTTCGGGTACAGGGGATTGTGGATTTAGGAGCAAGGGGTAGTCGTCTATGGCAGGGGGTGGGTTTGTGCAAAGGCTGAGGGGAAGTATGCCCCCGGCTGTGCGTTCAAACTCTGTATGGGCCCCCCAGTATGAGTAAAGGGATTGGAGGGCACTTTGGGCTATGTTTTGTGTATTATTAAAAGATTCGAGCAATTCGTAGGGGGAGGCCAGCATGGACCCTTGCCGTGTTTGAGTCTCCCGGAGCATCGTATCGGCCAGGGGTTGCATCATTTGCTGGTAATAATAAGCGCTTTCGTAGGCTGTTTGTGCCTTTATTTGAGCAGTGCGTACTTGGCTTAGGGCTTGGGCCACGGTGTCTAAAAGGATCATTTGGGCTTGTAGTACTTGAACCTCTGCACGGGCTATACGAGCCTTGCCTTGGTCAAAGAGGGGGAGCTCTAAAGCTAAGGTTGGACCTGTTGTGGTGCCTGTGCCTGAAGCATTTTGATTTTGGATGCCCAGATCCAAACTGCCCAGGGTGCGCATGTTACGGGTAAAACCTAATTGATCGCATAATAGATTAAGCTTATTTTGAGCGATGCGGATATCCAGGCGATGCTCAAGGGCCCAGGCTTCGATATCGGAGTACAGGCAATTCTTTTTTGGTAGCTCTGGTAGGGGGCCCTCAAGGTTTATTTGGCTTAAGTTTTGAGGCAGGCCGAGCCCTGCTATAAGGGCTTCATGCTCTATGCGTGCGGTGCTAGCGGCTTGTTTAGAGGCATTGAGGGCTTGCAAGTGATTGATTTGGTGCCCCGCTGTTTCCCTCAGGCTGAGTGAACCGCTTTTATATTGTTCGCTGGCTAAAATGGCGGCGGCTAATGCGCTTTGTTCGCTTTTTGAAGCCACTTGGGCTAGCTCCCCTGCAGCTAGGGCAGAGTAGTAAACTTTTTTGGTTTGCGCGATAAAATCGATGATGGCTAACTCTACTTGTAATTGTTTTTGTTCTAATTGCTGCGTAGCAATGTGACGACGTGTGGGCTGGGTAATTAAATCTGCAATACTGATAGCCAGGTTAAAATTAGATTGATGATAATGGGTGTTGCTCATGTACCCTAGGGTGAAGCCTGGGTTTTTCAGTAGGCTGGCTTGGACGACGTTTGCCTGGGCGATGCCTACTTCCGCATAAATAGCTTGCAGGGAAGGGCTATAGACAAGGCCAATGCGTATCGCGGTATCAATATCGAGCGGTGTTTTCAAACGCTCCGTTAACCAGGCTGCGGCTTCTTGATAGGAAGCATCTGATGTGTGCCACTGCACATTGTGATTCAGGGTTTTATCGCTAAAAGATTTAACGGCCCCAAACCCTGCATCTTTGGGCATAGAGGCGCAGCCGCTTAATAAGAGTAAGGTGCCTAAGGTCGTGACTTGAAGCAGTCTCATATAGGAGTAAATAGGGGTAGAGTAGAAGTAGAGGGGCGCCTAAAGGTTTATTCTATGGCAGGCAGTATTTTTTGCCGAAAGAGGCGGCGACGTAGCCAAGCTAGACAAGTGACGGTAATGTAGGTGGCCGCAGCGGTGAGGCCAATGGTGGGGCCGCTGGGGAGGTTTTGGTTATAGCTTAAGTAAAGACCGCCCCCGACGAAGCTTATAGAAAAGCAGATAGCCAGGGCCATCATGTGCCATAACCGGTGAGAGAGGTGCCCTGCAATGGCGGCGGGTAGGGTAAGTAGGGCGATGACAAGCACTATTCCTACGATGCGGATGAGCAGGACGATGGTGAGGGCCGTTAAAATGAGCAGGACGCTGTATAAAAAGAAGACAGGCAGGCCGCGGAGCTTTGCTTCTTCTTCATCAAAGCACATGGCTAAGAGGGGGTGGTAGAGGCAAAGGGTAGTGATGAGGACGAGGATATCTAGGCTGCCAATGACATAAAGATCGTCCTGAGATAAGAGGAGGATGTTGCCAAAGAGGTACACCATGGGGTCGACAAAGCCGGGGGTTTTCGCAAAAAAGAGGAGGCCAATAGCCATGCCCACGGCCCAGAGAGCGCCGATTAAGGTATCTTCCCGCTCCCGTGTGCTGCGGCCGACTATTCCCAGGACAAAGGCGGCAATAAGGGCTGAGAGAATAGCCCCGTAGACAGGGTCACACCATTCGAGGCCCCAGGCGCGTTGCGCATAGAGAGAAATGCCGATGCCCCCTAAGACGCAGTGGGCAATGGCCCCAGCAATCCCGGTAATGCGGCGGGTGACTACATAAGTGCCGACAATCCCAAAGGAAATACTGGCGAGCAGGCCCCCGACTAAAGCGTAGAGAAAGAAGCGGTATGTAGGGTCCGTTAGTAATGTAATCAGGTCATTCATGGTTAATATCTGCTTACCTGTGAGAACAATCGGGCCCGTGGTGGATGTGCTTTAAGGGGTGGCCGTAGGTACTTTCTATCAGGCTACTCGATAAGCTTTCGGTGGTGTGTAGCTGAACGGTTTTGTTGATACACAGGACGTTTTGTACGATAGGGGCCACAAAACCCAAGTCGTGCGAGACGAGGACGAGGGTCATTTTGCCGCTGAGGCGTTCCAGGGTATTTAATAATTGATGCTCGACCGCTGGGTCTACATTGGCGGTGGGCTCGTCTAAAAAAAGAATTTCTGGGTCACCTACAAGCGCGCGGGCAATGAGGACGCGTTGGCGCTGCCCTCCGGAGAGGGTATGGAAGCGTTGGTTTTTAATAGATACAAGCCCAACTTCGTTTAAGGCCTGCAGGGCTGCCTCTTTATCGGCCTTGTTATAACGGCTAAAAAGGCCATGACGGCCTAAACGGCCCATCAAGACGACTTCCTCTGCCGTGATAGGGAAGAGCGTATCGAAGAGGGCATGTTGTGGGGTATAGCCCAGGCGTTTACGAACAGACTGTGGGGCACTACCTAGAACCTCTACGGTACCAATGTTCGGTTTTAAAAGTCCTAGAAAAAGTTTTAATAAGGTCGTCTTCCCCCCTCCATTTGGCCCGATGAGGCAGTTAACCGTTTGTGGCGCAATACTGAGGTTAACGGCTTCTAGCACCCAACGGGTATCGTAAGTAAAGAAGAGATTCGTGGTCCGGATAGCCGAAGCCGTGGGCGGTGTAAGCATATGACGGATGTGCGCTTAAAAACCTTAAAAGGCCGAGGATGATATTTTATCGAAAGCAGGAAGGCTGGGGAGGTTATCGTCCGGCGTCGGCCCTTCGAGGCCACTGGCTATTTGATGTGCTAAAGTACGCATGCCGACTAAGTAATCTTCGGCCAGAGGGTCTAGCACGATGACGCGGGCGCCTAGGCCTTGGGCAACGGTTTCTGCCGTGCGCGTGCTAAAGTTGGGCTGGACGAAGAGGGCCTTGGTCTTGGCTTTTTTAGCTTGGTCAACTAATTGACGAAGGTCTCCCGGGAGGGGTTCTTTACCGTCTTTTTCGATGGCTAATTGTTTGAGGCCATAGGCCTTGGCAAAGTAGCCATAAGAGGGGTGGAAGACGAGTAACGTCTGCCCATGAACAGGGGTTAAGATGGCGCGCAGTTCGGCATCTAAGGCCGTGAGATCTGCCTGGAGTTTGATTAAGTTATCGTGGAAAAGGGGGCCGAAGTAAGGATCTGCCTGGGTGAGGGCATCTGCCATGGTGCTAGCCATAGTCCGCATATAGAGGGGGTTTAGCCAGATATGCGGGTCCATCCCATTAGAAGAATGGCCGCTGCAGCATGTGTGGCCGCCTTCCATGGGGGCAAGGGGGATGCCTTGGCGGGCATCGATGATTTGGAGCGCGGCAGTTTTAGTTGAGTTTTTTGGCTGATCTTTATGTAGGCGTTTGATGAGCTCTTGCTCAAAGGGAAGCTCGAGGGAAAAATAAATTTGGGCCTCGGCCAGGCTTTTGCGTTGTTCGACTGTGAGCTGGTACGCTTCTTCACTTTCTCCTGGTTGAACGAGAGGGAGGACCTCTGCCTGAGGGCCGGCAATGCGCTTAACTAAGTAGGCCTGAGGCGCAATGCTGACGTAGACCTTTGTTGCGGCGTAGCTGAAAGAGGTGCATAGAATAAAACATACGAGGCCTATTAGCCC
>JANYEO010000045.1 GCA_025363025.1 Opitutia bacterium | reverse complement strand
GGGCATCGCCGTTTATGGCAACAAAGGCTCTACTGACCAACATGCCTATGTACAACAGCTGCGAGACGGGGTCGCTAACTTTTTTGTTACCTTTATTGAGGTATTAAAGGACCGTAAAGAGGCCAGCATTCACGTAGAGCCGGATATTACATCGGGCGATTATTTAAACGGGCTTTTGCTGGGTACGCGCGAAGCGCTCTCTCAAAATGGACGGCCCAACATCACCATCACGGTGCCAGAGGTAACCCCCTCAGTCGTGGGCCAGCTTATTGCCCTTTACGAGCGTGCGGTTGGCTATTATGCGAGCTTCATTCATGTTAATGCTTATCACCAACCGGGGGTAGAGGCCGGCAAAAAAGCGGCAGCGGGTATTTTGAAGATTAAAAAGTCTTTATTAAATGTCATGCGCGAAAAAGCAGGGGACTACCGCACGGCCGAGGCCTGGGCAAGTGATCTAAAAGCCGAAGATCAAACAGAAGCTTTTTTTAAGCTCTTAGAACACATGGCCGCCAATCCTCAGTCAGGTGTCAAAAAATTATCTGCAGGTAATTTTTGGGGAGCCCGCTATGGCTTTGAGGCCTAAAAAAGCCAACTGCTGAAAATCCACTTGGCAGTGCTGGCTAAAATAGTCAGCTTTGGAGGCTATGGGTATCATACTCCTCGGCCTCCTTTGCCTTATTATAGCTAAAGCACTTGTAGAAGTTGTTTTAGCTAATCTTAATCGCCAGTCTATTCGGCAACATGCCGGGGCGATTCCTGAGCCTTTTCAAGGCGTTATGGATGAGGCGACGTACAAAAAATCTGTCGCTTATAGCCTGGATAAAAGTCGCTTTGGTGAGGTAGAGACAGTGGCCCAAGCCGCCATTTTAGTGGCTATTTTTTACTTAGGTATTTTGCCTGTGCTTTTAGATTATAGCACAGCTTATGTGGGTACTACTTTGTGGGGACTTTCTTTAATGGTTATTGGGGTGCAATTACTCCTCGCACTGCCTTTGCTGCCCCTCCAATGGTGGAGCCAATTCCGGATAGAGGCCCGCTATGGCTTTAACCGTTCTACGCAGCTACTGTGGTGGGGGGATAGGTTGAAGGGCCTCGTGCTTATTTTCTTAATGGGTACCCCTGTTGTGGCCGCTTTAATTGCTTTTTATGAAGCTTTCCCTAGAACTTGGTGGGTGCTGAGTGCAGGGGCTATTACCGTTTTTAAAATTGTACTGATGCTGCTTTATCCCCGGCTTATTTTGCCTTTATTTAATAAGCTAAGCCCATTGCCAGAAGGGCCCCTGCGGGAGCGGCTTATGTCCCTAGCAGACCGGGCTGGGTTTAAGGCCAATACGATAGAGGTGCTAGATGGCAGCAAACGCTCTAGCCATTCCAATGCTTTCTTCACCGGGTTTGGACGCTTTCGGCGGATTGTTTTTTTTGATACTCTTTTGCAGCAGCTGTCTCATGAAGAGCTCGAAGGCGTTTTAGCCCATGAGATTGGTCATTACAAACGCGGACATGTGCTCAAGCATTTAGTTGTATCAACTGTGCTTACTTTTGTGGCATTGGGAGTAATGGCTTGGGTCTTAAATGAAGGGTCCTTGTTTACCGCTTTAGGGTTTAGTGCGGGCAGTAAAGTCTTATGGCTACCTGCACTGCTCATTATGGGTGGGTGGTTTTTCGAGCTCGTCCTTTTTTGGCTAAACCCGCTGACTAATGCTTATAGCCGTCGTCATGAATACGAGGCAGACCATTTTGCAAAACAGGCCATTCAATCGCCAGAACCTTTGATTGCCGCCTTAAGAAAGCTTCACCGGGAAAATTTATCAAACCTCACGCCGCATCCGTGTTTTAGTGCTTTTTATTACTCGCATCCGACCCTCATTGAACGGGAGGCTACCCTAAGAGGCCACAGCTCTAATGCATGATTTTGAATGCTTTTGAGTATCATCGTACTCACGTACCTTTAGTACGCTCCGTGCGTTTCCTCTCAAAATCTCTTCAAAATCAAAGCATTATGACTGTGGCCTCTAGATTCAATCGGTCTCTCAATCTACTTCGTCTTCTCAATCGTGGCTTCGCCACCCGCCGTTTGCATAGCTTACTGCTGCTCGTATGCTTCTTGATTGCAAGTAACCCCTTGTTGGCCTTGCGGGTGGCCTCGTGGAATGTACGGGATTACGCCTTGGTCGATCGCCGCTTAGACAATACCTTCCGCCCTGCTTACCCTAAGCCTGAGGTAGAAACAGCAGCTCTAAGGAGCGTTATTAAAGATATTCAGCCTGATGTGTTAGCCCTTCAAGAAATGGGGGGGGATGCTTTTTTGCAAGAGCTCCAAGCAG
>JANYEO010000260.1 GCA_025363025.1 Opitutia bacterium | reverse complement strand
CAAAGAAAAAACACCTAAAAAGGCTTTTTTAGTACCCGCTATCAAAGAGGCGTTATTTTTAATGCAAAAAATTACAATCCCTGTGGTATAATGTAGTCATGAAACCTTTTCTTACTATGCATCCCTCTTAACGTTTAACCGTTCAAAAATACCTATCTCCTACCGACGGCGCAGTTCCTTGGGTTGCTGCACTGTCCGATTCCACTGCCAATGGGGTTAAGCCAATCTTACAAGATTAGAAGCCTTTCCTCCCGAGTGATGCCAGTTTCAGGTGGTTCATCCGTATTCTAGTTTTAGCCCTTGAGTTGAAAAGCGCCAAATAAAGATCTTATTTAAGCTTTGCCGAGGAATTTGAAGATTAAGGATCGTAGGGCTTGAAGGTCCTCAAAGCGAATGACCCATAGGGTGCTTGCATAAAGCAAGATGCCTGATGGGATGAGGGCCAAGAGGATGATAAGATCGCTTAATTTACCTTCTCCTAGGAGTGTATGAAGCCCTCGTTGGCCAAGGTAGACCCAGAGACCCATGAGGGTGCTGGCCAAGGCAATTTGAAGGAGCGGGCGAAAGAGGTGGAGGCTTTTTAAATGATGGGTCTTCTTCCAAAACCCGATGTGCAGGCAGGTGGCTTGGAGGAGGACGGAGAGAATGCCGGCTAGGGCTAAGCCGCAGACGCCCCATAGCTTCATTAAGATGAGGGATAGGAGGGTATTCGTCACAAAGGCCAAGACGGCAATTTTTACCGGGGAGCGGGTATCTTTAAATGCATGGAAGCCCCTAGTAGATAGAGTGGCCCAGGAATAAAGCGGGATGCCTAGGCTACATAGCGAGAGGACGGGAATGGCAAGGGCAACGTCTTTGGCTTCGAAGGCTCCCCATTCAAAGAGGACGCGCAGGATGGGAGAGGCAAGAACGATGAGGCCTACCGTTGCAGGTACTGTGATAGCCATAACTAGGCGTAGCCCTTGGCCATAGACGCGGGCGATACCTTCCCCTTCTTTTTTAGCAGCTAAGCGGGCGAGCTGGGGGAAGATAACAGTAACCACGGCTAAAGTGAACATGCCAAGCGGCAGTTCTATTAAACGGCCCCCGAGGTACAGAAGGGAGATACTGGCGTCATCTAAGGAAAAGGCGAGTAGGCGTGATACTAGAATATTGATTTGAAAAATGGCCGCTCCGGTAACGCTGGGGAGGAAGAGCTGGGTAAGTTCTGCCAGATAAGGACTTTTTTCAAAATGTACAGCAGGGGCCCAACCGACTTGGCGGAGGGCAAACAGGGGTAAAGCTAATTGAAAAAGCCCGCCGACTAGAACCCCTCCGGAGAGGTAGGCAACCATTTGCCAGGGGGTTGTAGCCCAGAGCCTGCCACAAATGATAAGGGAGCTGGCCATGGCAAGATTTAGGCAAATAGGGGCCAAGGCGGCCATGGCAAACCGGTGGTGCACATTGAGGGCGGCCGAGAAAATAGCAGCTAAGCAAACACAGGGCATATAGGGCATAAGCCATTGGCCGATGGCTGCGGCGAGGTACCAGCGCTCTGGCAGATTGGGGATTAGGGGTAACGCGGCTAAGGTGCCTATTCCTAAAATACACAGGGCGATTAATAGGAGGGTAACGCGTGTTAAGACGGCATTTAAAAAAGTATGGGCTAAGGGTTTGCCGCCTTTTTCGAGGGTTTCCGCTAAAACAGGGACGAGGGCTGAGGTCAGGGCGCCTTCCCCGAGTAGTCGCCTAAAGAGATTGGGCAAGGTAAAGGCCATCAGGAAGGCCGCGTTGAGGGGAGAGGTACCTAGGAATGAGAATATAATAGAATCCCGCACGAGGCCAAGGACGCGTGAGGTGAGGGTCGAAGCCGAAACAACGAGGATGTTTTTTATGGGATGGCTCATGAATGCATTAGCAGTCGCTTATAATAGGCTTGCTATTTTGGGCTTCATCTTTCAATTGAATGGGCGTTATTGCAAAAACATAAAGTAATCTTTTTGAGAAATTGAGCCATAGACGGAAAGAAAAAGCGCATCACCATGCAGCCCCTTGGAGTTCCCGTTTTGGGGCTTGGGTGCGGTCTTTTTGGGATAATTGCTTCGGGGTATTAACCCCAACGATGATGCCGGCCAAGCGGCCGATGCGCTTGCCCCCGCTTCCTCAGCCCCCTTTCCCGGCTACTGCCAATAAGGAAGCGATTGCGGATTTACCATTGGTGAGCTATGAGGGGCCTATTTATGTTATATCCCGAGGTAAAGACGTTAAAAAAGCGGTGCGGGCTTTGCGGCGGGAGCGGGTTTTGGGCTTTGATACGGAGACCCGCCCGGTCTTTCGCCGGGGGGAGTATTATCCTGTGGCTTTGCTGCAGTTAACCGGGGCCCATGCGACTTATATTTTTCAGCTTTGTTTAATACATGGTCATTTAAAGCCACTGCGTGCACTACTGGCTGATCCTAAAATCTTAAAAGTAGGGGTAGCGGTTAAAGATGATATTCGAAAGTTGCAAGAGCGCTTACATTTTAAAGAAGCCGGTTTTATTGAAATTAGCCATTTAACGCCTAAAATTGGGATAACCCATACCGGGCTTAGAAACCTTTCGGCCATTTTACTAGGGGTACGTATCTCTAAAGCGGCCCAAGTGTCTAATTGGGCGTTACGTTATTTGACCGCAGCCCAGATTACGTACGCTGCGACGGATGCTTGGATTAGCAGGCTTTTGTATGAGCGAGTAGAGTGTTTGTTAGCAAAGAAGGACCTATAGCTTGATGAGCCAGTGGAGTTCGGGACTCTTCTTTGAAGAATTTTGGGACGGTTGGCCGAGCTGATTATGGTATGTGTAGAGGGAGGGTGGAAGGCTTTCCATCCAGGCTTTGGCGGCTGTGGCTTCGATATCTCCACCTGGGTGGCCGGGATAAAGCATGGAGATGAGTAGGCCACTGGATTTAAGGGCTTCTAGTGCGCTATTTAAAGCGATGAGGGTGGTATGCGTTTCGGTAATGACTTCAGGGTTGCCTCCAGGTAAGTAACCTAGGTTAAAAATGGCAGCGGCTGTATGCCCCTTCCACCCCACTGGGAGGGTTTCATCTAAAGTTGCGTGATTTTTTTGAAATAATTGTACCCAGGCGGCACAGTGGTGGGTGTGAAGGAGTGTAGATGTGGCTTCAATAGCTGCTGCCTGGATATCAAAGCCGATGACCGCCCCTGTGGGCCCGACTATTTGAGCAAGGAGGAGGGTGTCTTGCCCACGGCCTAGGGTGCCATCGATGGCTTTATCTCCCGTGTTGAGGTGTTTTTTTAATAAGGCGTGGGCGGTCTCAATTAATCGCATGTGAAGTATGAGGAAATCATCAATTTAAATAGAGAAGGTTAGCCAGTAGATAATGATATTTTATATTTTGAATCGGCCAGGATGCATTTAATGTGGTTTTTTATATGTATTTTTTGTTTTTATACTTGATTTATCGTTAACTATATGTAAATATTTTGGCCTCGCCCAAGGGGGCCTTATCTTTAATTTGTAAAAATAAAAAGCCATGGAAAATACCTTAATAATTGGACTCCTTGCATGTGTAAGTGGATTATTAGCAGCTCATACGGCTTCTGCACAGGACCGCCAAGCACATTTCCAGTGTACAGATTCACATGTGATAGGGGCAAGTAAAGCCGAATTACAAGACGCACTTTTGAAGGGGATAAATGATAGAGACCTGCAGTTATTGCAAAGGGCAATAGGCTGC
>JANYEO010000257.1 GCA_025363025.1 Opitutia bacterium | reverse complement strand
TCAGCCTCATTAGAAGTCGTATTTCTTCCGCGTAATGCCAGTTTCAGGTATGACCTTGTATTCTAGTTTTAGCCCTTGATTTACAAAGCGCCCAATAAACCTTATGCAGTCCTGCCTCCTCGAGGTTGAGGCTTTCAGGCTTTGATTTTGAAGTGATTTTTGGAGGAAGCGCGCGGAGCGTACCGCTAGGTACGTGAGCACGGTGATGCCGAAAAGTATTCAAAATCATGCCTGCAAATCTCAGCCTCATTAGAAGTCGTATTTCTTCCGCGTAATGCCAGTTTCAGGTATGACCTTGTATTCTAGTTTTAGCCCTTGAGTTCAAAGTACCAAAAAATCTTATGCAGTCCTGCCTCCTCGAGGTTGAGATTTTCAGACTTTGATTTTGAAGTGATTTCTGGAGGAAGCGCGCGGAGCGTACCGCTAGGTACGTGAGCACGGTGATGCCGAAAAGCATTCAAAAGCATGCCTAAAAACTCAATCTCACTCGCTACGCTTCATTTTGCTAGCAGCCCAATCTCGCATTTCTTCAAAATATAAATAGACCACAGGGGTTACAAGCAGCGTCAAAAACTGAGAGAAGGCAAGCCCTCCGACAATCATAAGCCCCATGGGCTGAAAACCTGCGCTAGGCCCACCAGAGCCCAGGGCCATCGGCATCGCCCCCATCATGGCAGCAAGGCCTGTCATGAGGATAGGACGAAAACGGGTTTCAGCCGCTTCATAAATAGCAACCTCATGCGAACACTTTTCCAGGGCCCTATGATGATTGGCAAAATCGACCAGCATAATCCCATTTTTACTAACAATGCCCAGGAGCAAGAAGAAGCCGACAATCGCGTAAAAAGAGAACTCCGAATGAAAAATAAAGAGGGTCAACACGCCACCAAAACCCGCTACAGGCAAAGTCGAAAGAATTGTAAGAGGTTGAATAAAGCTTTCGTACAATATACCCAAAATTAAGTACATCGTAAAAATAGCCAAAATCAAGAGAAAGCCAAGATCACTCGTCGATTGCTGAAAAGTAGCGGCGTCTCCAGAAAATTCACGCATAATTTCCGGAGGGAAAACTTCTGCAGCTACTCTTTCGACCTCTAAAGTAGCTTCACTCAAAGAAATACCTTCTGCTAAAGCAAAACTAACAAGCGTCATATTGGACTGATTTTTATGCTTAATAAGAGAAGGGCCCATTGTTGGTGTTAAACGCACTACGGCCGTAAGCGGGACTAAAGTACCACTCGCAGACGCAACGTAAAGCTTCGATAAATCACTCGGGTAGCGACGCGCATTATCTTTGGCTTCAATAATAATCCAATAAATATCCGTCGGGGTACGCACAAAACTGGTGATAAAATTAGAAAAAGCGTGCCTCAGTGCATCTTCTATAGCATTTGCACTAACGCCTAAAGCGGTAGCGGCGTCTCGCATAATTTCTACCGTTAATTGAGTATTATCATCATTAAGCTGAGCCATCGGGTTAAGGAGACCAGGCACTGTGCGTAGCTTGGCAACAAATTGACGCGTATAATCAAACAGCTCAGTCATTTCAACATTACCGCTAAGCTCATACTGATATTGGGTACCTGCAGCCCCTGTGTTATTAGCATTACTCCCAGTATTAAAGGTAACAGTGGGGATGGGTGCCATACCGGCCATAACTCCCGGGTATTTAGCTAAGCTGCGATTAATAGTGTTAGCAATAACTGTTACATCCGGACGATCTGCATGGGGAACAAGGGCGGCAAAGAGCATACCCTGATTACCCGCAAGTGCCGTCGTAATCCCTGTCATAGAATAAGTGCGAAGGACAGAAGGATTTTGCTGAACAATGTTTTCTAAATCTACTTGAAAGGCCTTCATTCTATCCGGAGAGGTTCCATTTTGGGCAACAAAACTACCGTATACGCCTCCACTATCCCCTGGAGGCAAAAAGCTTTTAGGAAGAATAGCCGCGAAGAAAACCGTCCCCAGTACGCAACCGACCCATAAAAGAATCCCCATGTAACGATGCTTAAAAAACCAGCGTAGCAAGACGACGTAATGACGAATCATTCCCTCAACGAAGGTGTCCGTAAAACGTTCAAGTATATTGCGATGTTTTTCGCCTTTACTTTCAGCCTTTAAAAAAGCGCTACACATAAGAGGGCTGAGAGTCAGTGAAATGACTCCTGAAGAAAAAATAGCCAGCACAATAGTGACCGCAAATTCTCTTAACATCCGCCCAATAACCCCTTCCATGAATAAAAGAGGGATAAAAACAGAAATGAGCGCCAGACTGATAGAAATAATAGTCGTACCAATTTCCTTAGAACCAATCAAAGCAGCCGCCAAAGGCTGTTTACCCATTTCCACATGGCGCACCGTATTTTCTAAGACAACAATAGCGTCATCCACTACAAAGCCAATAGCCAGAACCAGAGCAAGCAAAGATAAATTATCTAAACTATAACCCAGTAGCTTCATGAGTATCAACGTTAACAGCAGCGACATAGGCAAGGCAACCGCTGGGACCAAAGTATCCCGTGGCCTGGCCAAGAACACAAAGATAACGGCAACCACCAAAATGAAAGCCTCCATCAATGTTTCCTGCACGTTATTGAACGATTCTAAAACAGCATCGGCTTGATCATAAAGAACGGCCAAGCGTATGGAATTAGGAAGCTCTTTCTCTAAGTCTGCCATTTTGCTCTTAATACCGTCCGAAATAGTAACCGTATTAGCCCCCCCTTGGCGAATAACGGCAATAACAAGCGCATTATTACTGGAGACCCCACCGCGCTCCCAATAACGAGCCTGCATATCTCGCTGCTGCACGCCCATTGAAATATCTGCCATATCTTTTAAGCGAAGCGCAGCGCCGTCTTGATAACGAATAATAATATTCTGAAAAGCGTCTAAAGATGAAAGCTCCCCCTTTACATCTAAGGAAAGCGTCGTACAAGAACTATCAAGCTTTCCTGTTGGCATATCCGGATTAGCTTTAGAAATGGCACTGGCGATGTCTTGATAAGAAATACCCAAATAGGCCAACTTTTCATTATCTAATTGAACGCGGACGGCAGGGCTACTGCCATAAATCGTAACCTGCCCTACCCCCTCGACGGTATTAAAGGCGCGTTGGACGACCTCTGCCCCTTCGGTATAAAGCTGGGCTGCCGTCAGCGTATCCGAGGTAAGGGCCACGTAAATAACGGGCTGGTCCGAAGGGTTGGTCTTAGAATACGATGGATATGTCGGCAGATCTTTCGGCAGCTCCGACTGAGCCTGCTGTAATGCATTCTCGATATCAACAGCTACGCCATCTATATTACGCGCCAAGCTAAAGGTAGCGACAATAGTGGACTGCCCATTAAAGCTTTGCGAATAAACCGACTGCACACCCGGTATTTGCAAAACCTGGGCTTCAATAGGCCGTGCGATAAGCTTGGCCATTGTTTCTGCACTGCTTCCTAAATAGCTAGCGCTAATCGTAATAACCGGATTCTCCACATTGGGCATGCTCGCCACGGGGAGATTAATATAAGACCCAATGCCTAAGCAAATGAGAGCAACGGTTACCAGCACCGTCATAACGGGCCGCTTAATAAAAATTTCTGAAGGATTCACTGGGATGGGGAGAGAAAAAGGCGAAGCTTAGGTTGCTGACTGAGCTTTTGTTTTTTTAGAGGCATCTGAAGCTAAGTTGCTACTGGCTTCCCCAGCGCTATCTGATTTTATAATTTTAACCTGAGAGCCTGCCTTAAGCTTCATTTGACCAAGGGTTACCACGGTTTCCCCCGCTTGTACGCCTGACAAAAGAACAATGTCGTCCTCGAAAACTTCTCCGGTCTTAACAAGACGAAGCTCTGCCGCGCCCTCGTTGTTTACAACAAAGACATAAGGACCCTTAGGGCCAATCGTGACACAAGCCCTAGGAGCTAAGACGGCATTTTTGAGCATACCCAGCTGCAAATCCACATTCACAAATTGCCCTACCCACAGTTTATGATCGGCGTTAGGAAGGATGCCCTGAAGCTGTATTGTCCCTGTTTGAGGACTGATGTTGTTATCAAAAAAACTGGTTTGCCCTTTAATAGGAGCCATGGAAGGCTCATCTAAAAGTTGAACCATCATCGGTAATTTGCCGCTTTGATCATTAAAGGCACGCTGCACCTTGGCAAAGGCGGTTCCAGGAATAAATATATTAACCTGGATAGGATCTACTTGATTAATGGTGAGGATCTTCGTTTTTCCAGCCTCCATATAGTCCCCATTACTATAAGTTTGTACACCTGCAACACCTGTTAAAGGTGATTGAATGGCTGTATAACCTAAATTAATATCCGCTAGTGCGAGGGTAGCCTCAGCCATGATAACGTCTTGTACGGCACGATCTGCCTGAGCTAAAAGGGTTTCAAAATCTTGAGGCGATATCAAGTTTTGTGCGACCAAAGGCTGGCTGCGTCGGGCTTTATCCTGGGCTACTTGAGCTATGCCTTGCTTTGCTTTTACATCGGCAAAGGCTTTGGCTAAATTGGCCATATAGGAACGTTGATCAATGGTAAATAAATCATCCCCTTCTTTAACTAAAGCGCCATACTCAACGTAAGATTGCATTAATGTCCCACTTACTTGAGGGATAATATCTACACTATTAACAGCTGCAATAGTGCCAAAAACAGATAATAACTGAGGCACATCCCGGCTTGTGGCTTTTGCTACTTGAACAAGAATAGGCGGCAGCCCGGGAGGTGCTTTTTTCTCCGAACAGCCCGTAAGACCGATCAAAGTGAAAAAACTCATTAGAACAATAAAAGTATACTTAATCATGAGCAAGTGAATCGGTTTTTAAGAAAGGAGGGCTTTATTTAGTAATAGAATCTGCGCTTGATACGCGACTATTCAAGGGTAACTTTAACTCTAACCGCCCAGTTGCATGGGCGAGCTGGGCGAGTGAATTTGAAAAAGTGGCCTGGGAACTAATTTTTTGAAGCCGGGCAGACGCCAAGGTATCTTGAGAATTTAAAAGATCCACC
This sequence comes from Opitutia bacterium, assembly GCA_025363025.1. GTDB lineage: Bacteria > Verrucomicrobiota > Verrucomicrobiia > Opitutales > JANYEO01 > JANYEO01. The sequence goes on along the minus strand of JANYEO010000257.1, from coordinate 1,851 downwards.
AAGCTATTAATACCCGTATTATAGCCTATACGAGTGGCCTTAAAAGCTTCTTCCGCGGCGCCTAAAAAGGCAGTAGCCGCCTCTAGCTGCTTACCAGAGGTTTTAAAACCGTAAAAAGCAGTCCAAACATTGCCGAGCACCAAGAGCTCTGCCTGCCTTAAATTCGCCTCTGCGGCTTTAGCCTGGGAGCGAGCCCCCAGAACCTGATAATGGTCTTTAAAGACATCAAAAATATTCCATTTGAGCCCAATGGCAAAACTAGACTGTTGAGTAGCCTGAAAAGTATTATCTACCCCTCCATACTTAGAAGCCGTAAAGCCAGCGGCTAGATAAGGAAAAATGGCCTTCTCTGCAGCTTGTACGTGCGAGACGCTCGAACGCCATTGGGCATGAGCAGCTAACAACTCTGGCCTATCGACCAAAGCCTGCGCCATTAAATCTGTAACTTGATCCTCTAAGCCTAACACGGCGTAATCAGCATCAGCAGGCGGTAAAATATCGAGTGAAAGCTGAACGGGAACCCCAACAGCTATAGCTAAATTGGCCCGCGCTGTCTCTACGTCTGCATAAGCCGCTTGTAATAAATAGCGCTTCGACTCTCTATCTGCACGGGATTGTAAGACTTGTTGCAGATCTGCCAGGCCGGCATGAAATTTGATCTCTGCACTTTTTAGCGTCATCTCTGCATCTTCAAGGCTAGCTAACTGGGCCACAACTGCCGCTTTGGCTGCATTTAAATTAAAGTAACCTTGTTGAACGGCCAAGGCTACATCCTGCAACATTTGGTTATAATTAAAATTGGCTGCATATAAGGCCTGCCTAACTGAATTGAGCTCTGCCTCTCTGCCGCCAAAGGTAAAGAGCACCCAATTAATATCGATACCCCCCCCATGGATAGTTTGTTCGCCTCCAGCACCTACGGCTTCGAATTGATTATTTTGCCTTTGTATACCTGCTGTTATACCGCCGGTTGGCAAAAAAGTAGTTTTTTGTACGCCATACTGGGCAGCAGATATTTTAGCCATTTCCCAAGCTTGTCGCGTCTTTGGGCTATTTTCTAAAGCTAAATTAAACAAGCCATATAGAGAAAGCGGTTCACCTGCATAAGCGGGCCCCGCAAAGCTGGTCGTTAAAGGCTTTTTCGGCAATGCCTTCGTAGGAGCAACCCAAGCCTCCTTGGGCGTTGCAGCCACATCTTTATCAATAGTCCACAAGCCGCAGCCACTAAGCAGCGGCAAACAACTCAGACTTGCAAATCTCACTATAAACAAACGCACTGAAAGAGGGAGGGGGTTAAAATGGGCAGGTAAGGCCGTAGCGCTCTTTATAAAGGAGCAACCCCCTCTCCTTGCCAAGCAAAATCAGCCATGAAGAGCAAGTGAACTTTCATACGTGTCAAACCTACTTAGAACGAAGCCGAGATAATATAGTTTTGAATAAAACACCCAGTATTTCAGCTATGAAGCAGACCAATAGGAAGACCGCTGCAGAATGGTGTTTTCGAACAAAAGACAGAGAAAGTTCGAATTTCAGGACCTGGGATTATGAAGAAGCCGATCGCAGAATGCTTTGATTTTGAGGAATTTGTAGGACGGCGTGACGAGTGTACTAAAGGTACTCGAGGAACAACAACCGACCAAACACTCATAAAGCATGCATTATGCAGCGGTCTCATTCTGCAGCGGTCTTAAATTGGCATGAGCCTTGCTACGTTACTTCTTGAAACTCCCCTCAACATGGACGAGGGAGGAAATTAAAACTCATCGCCGCGACGGACGAACGGCTGACCTCCGCTAGTGAAGCGCTGAAAGTGGTGCAGGAGCAGCAAAGCGCCGCTGAGGTGGCCTTGGC
>JANYEO010000252.1 GCA_025363025.1 Opitutia bacterium | reverse complement strand
CAGATATAGGTTGGAGGGGATATTATATTGAACCGGTTCCCTCTAGCGCAGAACGCTGCAAGAAAAGGCATGCAAACAACCAACATATTGTTGTTAGTCAAAAAGCTATCGGATCCGCCGAAGGCGTTATTACACTGATGGTTGGGGAAGACGTCACGACAGCAAGTCCGTTGCATCGAAAGATTTTAGAAAATGCTTGGTTAATCGAGAAAAATGGAAAAAAAAGCAAAAAAGTCTATGAAGAATTCGCTCCTATTCAAGTCCATCAAGAAACTTTAGAAAACTTTCTTTCAATCAATCAAGTCCCTATAGCATTTGATCTTTTAGTGATTGATGTGGAAGGACTAGAATGGGAGGTTTTGCGAAATTGGGAAATTGAAAAATGGAAGCCCAAAGTCGTTATCATAGAACTTCATGACATGCACCCTGATTTTCAAGATTCCGAGATGCAAGAGACTTTTAAAGCTGTTATTACGTATTTTGAAACAGCAAATTATCGAGTAGCCTGGAAAGATACGCGTAATACAATATATGTACGACATGGCCTATAGCAGCTGGATAGACCGAATGTAGTCCGATTAAAAGTAACGGTGCCCATTTATATGCCTTAATTTTTAAGTAACTCTCAACAATTAAGGCATATAAATAGCAACCAACTCATAGATTAATTAACCGATTGAAACTAGAGCCTGTTCCTGCAACAGCTCCTCTACCGAGGCATCTATCTTCTCCCGGCTAAATGTACTAATCTCCAGGCCATCAACAATCTCCCAGGTTTTCCCATCGTTTGTGCGAATAGGGAAGGAGGAGATCGTACCAGTCGGTACCCCATAGCGGCCATCAGAGCATACAGCAACACTGTGGAAGTCCCCCTCAGCCGTTGGCATCACGAGGCTACGCACAGTATCAACAATGGCATTGGCGGCAGAAGCGGCAGAAGAAGCCCCACGTGCTTTAATGATAGCAGCCCCGCGTTGTTGGACGACCGGGATGAAGGTCTCCTTAAGCCAGGCTTCATCTTTGATAACACTTAAAGCATTCACCCCTTGGATTTTCGCATTGTAGAAATCCGGATATTGAGTGGAGGAATGGTTGCCCCAAATCGCTAAATTTGTTACATGAGAAACAGGAACGCCCGCCTTTGCTGCAAGTTGGCTTTTGGCCCGGTTTTCATCCAATCGCGTCATAGCAAACCAACGATTAGTCGGGATGCTAGGGGCGCTCTTCATTGCAATCCACGCATTGGTGTTGCAAGGATTCCCCACGACGAGGGTGCGGATATCCGGGGCGGCATTGCGCTCAATGGCTTGGCCCTGGCCAATGAAAATTTTTCCATTAATATTCAGCAGGTCCTGCCGCTCCATCCCAGCCTTACGAGGGACAGAACCCACTAAGAGCGCCCAATTAACGTTTTTAAAACCAACATCTAGGCTATCGGCAGCCACAATATCTGTTAAAAGTGGGAAGGCACAGTCCTCCAGTTCCATCACTACCCCTTGAAGCGCCCCTAACGCAGGCGTAACTTCAATTAAATTCAGCGCAACCGGTTGATCTGGCCCAAACATTCCCCCAGAAGCAATCCTGAAGAGCAAAGAATAACCAATTTGGCCAGCAGCGCCAGTTACAGCCACACGAATAGGTGCTTTTGTCATATCTATAATGATTTATTATGTGAGAGAAAGTCTATTTAACATCACCGCATGTGTTTCGCGGATAAGGGCTGCTGTAGTGGGTAAATCCACACACGCATCGGTGATGGAGACTCCATAGCGGAGGGTTTTGTGGGGCTGGGGAAATGGCTGGCTTCCTGGCGAGAGGTGGCTTTCGAGCATAAGCCCTGCAATATACGGGCTGCCAGCGGCTAATTGACGAAGAATTTCCCGGTAAACTTCCGGTTGAAGGGCATGGTTTTTGGCACTATTACCATGGCTACAATCCACCATAAGCGTTGACCGAAAGCCATGAGTTGCCAAAAGTTCCGCTGCTTCCGCCACTTGGGTTGGTCGGTAATTAGGGCCAAAGTGGCCTCCGCGTAAAACTAAGTGGACATGCGCATTACCCGCAGTAGTGAGGGCC
>JANYEO010000251.1 GCA_025363025.1 Opitutia bacterium | reverse complement strand
CCTAGCTTGAGGAGTTCTTTGGCAGAAATTTTAAGGGCTTCAGCGGCTTTTGGGGCAAAAACTCGGTCCTTCCACAAAATAGCAGCACACCCTTCAGGCGAGATGAGGGAGTAATAAGCATTTTCTAAGATGAGAATACGGTCGGAGACAGCTACACCTAAAGCCCCACCGGAGCAACCTTCCCCAATAATTGCAGCGATAATAGGCACTTTGAACTGGGACATCTCGCGGATGTTGACAGCAATGGCCTCTGCTACGTGCCGCTCTTCCGCCCCAATCCCCGGAAATGCACCAGGGGTATCGATGATGGAAATAATAGGCATTTTGAATTTTTCCGCCATACGCATGAGCCTTAAAGCTTTGCGATAGCCTTCGGGGTTCGGGTAGCCAAAGTTACGCAGGATATTTTCCTTTGTGCTGCGTCCTTTTTGTTGACCAAGGACCATGACGGTGGTGCCTTCAAAAATAGCAGGCCCACCTACAACGGCTAAATCGTCTTTAAATAGCCGATCTCCGTGGAGCTCCTGGAAGTCTGTAAATAAAGCATTAATATAGTCTAGCGAATAAGGGCGTTGCGGGTGGCGAGCTAGTAAAACACGGTCCCAAGCAGATAAATTGGCATAAATAGAGCGCTTGGTGGCATCAAATTTGGCCTCAATTTGCTCAATTTCTGCAGAAAGATCCACCGATGACTCTCTGGAGGATACCTGCAAGCTGCTAAGTTGCGCCTCAAGGTCTTTTAAGGGCTTCTCAAATGGTAAAGTGAACTTCGGTTTTTCCATAGGTTATAATATGAGGAAGGTATAGTACTTTTTACAAGCCTTTGTCAAGATACCGCTGCAGAATGCCTTTCTTTTGAGCGCTTACTGCGTTCGGCGTACGCACCTACCTTTAGTAGGCTTGGGTGCTACTCGCTCGTAATCATCTCAAAATCAAGGCATTCTGCAGCGGTATCCTTGTAGTTCTGATTGCGAAAATGAGTGCGTGATATCAAACGCTAAATGCCCAGCTTGGTCTTAATATAGGCTGCTGATTGATCTTTGTCTAGTTGCCCTTTAATGATGCTGCTTATCACTTCGGGCTCGATGCCTGCTTCAATAAGCCAGTTTTTCACGGGTTTTTGGAGTTCACCCTGTTGTTTTAAAGTGTTTACAGCCCATGCTGCCGCTTTTTCCCCACTTTTTCCGGCTTCTGTATCTATCGATTTTGCAGTTTGTTTTTCCCAGGTTTTGTAAGCCAGTAAGCCGATGGCACTTGTCCCCATGGCGATTAAGCCTCCGAGGGCTACTTGTTGGCTAATCGTTTCTACTGTATATTGGGCTACGGGGATGAGGCCTAATTTTTCTAGAGAGTAAGTGGCGGTAAGGAGGGTAGTAGCTGTACGGCCAATTGCCCCGCTGCTATTGTAGACAACATTACTAATACGGCTGATGAGGGAGTGTTCAGCCGCTACCAATTTGGCAATGGCTGCTAGATCGGGTGACCCTGTTGCCTCTGCTGCTTTTAGTGTAGCTGTGTAAATATTTTTTGAGGTTTCTAATTTTTGTATACTGGCTGCGGTACCTCGAATGGCGTTTGGCAGCTCTAGGGTAGGGGCTGCTGTAAGGAGGCTCGAGGAAGCTATTTGTATGCCTTCTGCAACAAGAGGGATAAAGGGTATCCCTTTATTTAGGGTTCCAAGTAACGCTGCCCCAGTACGTGAAGCGTTGGAGGCTATATTGAAAAAGCCTTTAGCAGCTTCAGCGTCTATTTTTGCGAGTTTTTCTTTTAGTAGATAGAGTTCCGTTAAACGTGTTTCTAGTTTAGAAATGTGCCTTTGTTTTTCTGCATGAAAACGTTTGCGATGCATAGAATTGGCCCCGCCTGATTGCCTTGCGGAGGAATGACGATCTTTGGCTTTAGCCAGCTGTCTTTTGATCGCTTTTATGCTGCATTCGACGGATTCTATGGTAGCGGGTGCAGCTTCTTGGGCGCTGATTTCTTTTTGAGCCTTGTAACAATTAAGAAGGGCGGCTCCTCCACGGAGAGATTGAGGCAGTATCTCATGTTGTGAGTTTTTTGCGGCGTCTTTTGTTGCATCAAAAAGATCATTTAGTGCCGGTGGTATATTAACGACGGTCGAGGCGCCATAGGCAATGCGTGTTACCCAGTCGAGGCTATTTAAGGTATGCTGAGCCCATCCTCGGCAAATCCAGTTGTTTGTGGCTTCTCCTACACTAACGCCTGTTGGTACGGGTGTACTGGCTGTTCTATCTAAGATAGGTTTGTTAGTGGTACTAAAAGCTTCTAAAGTTGATTGGGATGCTTTGGGAAGGGTCGGTTGAGTTGCGGGCGTTTCATTTGG
>JANYEO010000242.1 GCA_025363025.1 Opitutia bacterium | reverse complement strand
GAGTCCGTACTCTTCCACTCGATTGTACGCCTGATCCTCGGGATTTGGGCTATAATTAATAAAGCCGGTGACGTGGCCTTGCAGATCCGTTATCGGTTTAGCGATATGTAGCCCGTTGCCCAGTTCATCCGCAACCCCTGCTTCAACAATGAGTTTAAGCCCGCCGATGCCTTGGAGGCCTCCGTACTGACCGTTGAGGTTGGCCGCTTTATTTAACGCAACTTTTCAAAGAACAATTAAACTAAAAAACCTCCCTTTATATTAAACTTAAAACCATATAAACTTACACAAATTTTTCTAAACCAAGGTTTTTAATGCTTTCAATTTCCCACTTAGAAAGTTGATTTTGAGCTGCAACAGGGTTATTTAAAAGCAGCGATTTTAAAGTAAGAGCTCTGCTAGCCATTTCCTCTCGCCATACAATTCGCATAGCAAAACCTTTCATATCCAAAGCTTCTCGAGCCACCTCGTCTAATTGTTGGCAGGCTTTCTGAACATTTCCAGACCGCGCTAAAGCAAAAGCCATTGCCTCCTTGACAAAAGAGACTTCACTCTTCCCCAAAGCCTCTATAGCGGCAATAGTATCTTCTATCGTTTTAATAGGTTCTAAAAAAGGCAAAGCCTCTCGTTTGATGGCCTCAAGCAGCGATTCTTCAAGATTAGGGTCGTTAACGTTCCAAGAATTAGTCCAACCCCCAATTCGCCAACCAAGTCCGAAGTCTAAATCCTCACACGGAACACTCAAGAGTTTAATAACTACCCAAAGATAAATTTGATGTTTATCTGAAGATCCATCAAAAGAAATTGCTCTTAATGTGTGCCCTACGGGTGTCATAAATAACCATTGCCCTTTACTAGAAAAACCAGGCAAACGTGGTAATAATTTTTTCCCAATTTTTTCGAATTCGCGTTTTGTCATAGCTTTATTTGATGTACGGGCACCGGAGTGCCATTAAGAATATGGCTTTGGTTGATCTATTCATATAGTGAAAGCTCTTCCTCTAGGTCTTGCTCAAGGCACCTGCTTGTAATAACTATACCCTTGTCATTTGAAGCTGGGAATACAGCCACAAGCCGTTGATCTTTTTCAATTCCAGGAATCCATTTATGAATCCATATATCTAAAGATATAGCTTTAGGTTTATATCCCTGCCATGCATCTTTAGCAAAAATCATTGCATATTTAGAATGTGGCCATACGGGAATTAATATGCGTTTAAAATCATCTTCCCCTAATGCCCACCCATGAGGATGCCATAAGCTCCATATAGTATGTTGGTCAACAACCTTTTTAATCCAGTATGTATAACGTTCTTGGCTATTTAATTTTAAAACAGCTTCAACTTCTTGATCATTTGGAGTCCAATTCATTAATAACCTTCATGTTTGTGTTGAATCTTATGAATAACAACATCTTGTAATTCGCTATATTCATAGCAATATCCTTTTTTAGCCTCGTAACCACGTTGATGTGCAAGATTTTTTCCAGGAGGGACTCGAATATTTTTCCGATTACCTCGCTCGATAGAATTTATTTCCTGTTGAATCCATCCTCTATCAGCAGATGAAACATTTTTATCTGAAGCAAGCTCTCTAAGCTTAGCTTGTTTTCCTGCACGTCCAGCATTATCAACATTTTTAAGACCCTTCACTGCATCCACGCCTTTATCTGCAATTTTCACCCCCATTCTACCCGCTGCGAAAGCGTCTCCAATAATAGGAACAGCGCTGGCCGCACTTAAGCCTGCCTGGACCCAATCCCCGCGAAGGCCATGGATGCCTGCATTCACCATATCAGCCGCGATGCCGATTCCTGGCAGCATCCCTGCCACATCTAATCCAATTTGAATACGGTCCAGTAATTTATTCGCATCTGTTTTCTCTAAAATCGGGCTAGCGAAGCGCCCATCCGGGTCGTAGTAGCCGATAGGGTTGCCGTTGGCGTAGCTGTAGAGGTCTATACTACCGGCGTGGCCATAAGGGTCTGGGCTAATAAAGCGGCCGATGAGCGGGTCGTAATAACGCGCCCCCATATTGATGAGGCCGGTGACATCTTGCCGTTTACTCCGCCAGGTGTGGGCTTGGGCAAGGGCGTAGGCAAGAGGGACATTGATGGATTTCTCCAAGCTATTATCTAAACCACCAACGGGGCCATAAGGATCATAAGAGTCCGTACTCTTCCACTCCTCGACTGCGGACTCTATCAGGGATCGCGCGCCCACGCCTATGAAGTGAATTGCGGATTCCGTTATTTTGATCCGAAGTCGATCGACGCCGTGATTCTTTCA
>JANYEO010000217.1 GCA_025363025.1 Opitutia bacterium | reverse complement strand
TTATGAGTTTTTGGTCGGTTGTCATTCCTCGAGTACTGTATGTACACTCGTCACTCCGTCCTACAAATTCCTCAAAATCAAAGCATTCTGCAATCGGTCTCTTCATAATCTCGAAAGTTAAAAATTGAAATTCTCTGTATTTTTTTAAAATCTATTATGCAGCGGTCACAAAATGAGATGGCAGAGGGTTAATGCAGCTCAAATTTAAACGGCCGTGTTGCTTTCTGGCTTAACCGTAGGGGTAGCCGTGGAAGCGGGAGAGGCCATAGACTTTTTTTCTTCGCCTTCAAGCGCTTCGCGGACGTTTTCTTCTACCTCGGTCGTGGCTCTACGGAATTCTTTTATAGAACGACCTAGGCCTTTTGCGAGTTCAGGCAAGCGTTTACCCCCGAACAAGAGTAAGATGACGAAGAAAATGAGCAGAAGTTCCCACCCTTGAAGGTTTTGAAAGAAGCCGAAGACAGTGGAATGAGGATAATGCATTATTAATAAAGTAAAGGTTGCGGATAGCAGTTTACTTTAGGGTAGCGATGGGCTGCAAATCAAAAGCATTCTGCAACCAGTCTCTTATAATTCAAAATCAATGGGATGAAACTGGCTTTTGTTATCTGTTATATAAAGGAAATCGATTACAAAATCCACCCCAGGGGTAGGGACTTCGGGGCAATGACCTTTGCAAAGTTGAGTGCTCGTGTCATACTCGAGCTGGACGGGGACGATGGTGGGTTTGCAAACAAGACCACAAAAGAGGGCGTTATCCGGCCATAGATTAGGAATGATAGGGCTAAAATCGGTGCTAACACAGGTGCCGGCCGCATTCATGATAAATTCGAAAGACCCAAGGCCTTGTTTAGAGCACCTTAGGATGCGACTTGTTATATGGGCCGTGGCGTTAACCTCTGCCCGTAAGTCGCACAGCAGGCGGCTAATGGTGGGGGCTGGGGGTGGTTGAGGAAGAGTCGTCGGGCTAGGAGTGGGGGTTGGCTCAGGGCTTTCTGAAGGTGAGGGTGGCTCTGGTAAATGATTAGGATCAACAATGGTCCGGCGCCCGGTACTGAGGGTGGTAGGAAGATCGGCCAGGGTTGTGGCCCAGTTTACGGAGACAAAATTTTCGTTTGTTTCAGTATGGTGTGTGCGATTGATCGTTAGTGGGCCGCTAAAGATGAGCGGTTCATCGGTGATCAGGTTTTCAAAAAAAGAGGTTTGGGTATTTAATACTTTGGGGAAGTGAAATAAGCGCAGGCGAATGGGCTGTATGAAAGCCGGGGCTTCTTGCAGTGTGCCTGTATAATCGCCCAGCAGAAGGGCGCCGGGGGTACCATTTTCTCCCGACTCCCCTTCTAGAGGGAGGGTGTATTTAATGACTGATTGATTATCAATAATAACGAGTTGACCGGAAAAGGTGGCCTCGAAGCTATGGGGGTTCCGCGGGCAGTGAAGGGTAAGGTGCCCTTCTATATAAGCCAAGTCTGTGCTATTGAGGCTCAGGGGAGTTGTTTCAGTAAACGTCCCTTTGACTACGAAGGGGTTAATGGTAATCGTGGCTGTTTGGATTTCTGCTGTGAGAGGACAAGCTGCTATCAGACACGTTAGGCCTAACTTAATCGGTGCGGTAAAAAAAGGGCGAAAGGGAGCGTTTTTCATGGGGCTTACGGAAAGAGTATTCAGTATGCAAGGGGTTTAAAAAAGCGGCAAGAGTGTCTTGAGGAGAAAGTGAAGCGGCTTTGAGGGGTTAATTAGTTTATTTAATAATAAAGTTAAAAATGCCTTTGTGTTTTCTTGTGTCCCATGTTTTCTTGCGCCAATCTTTAAAACAAACTAAAAGCATAAGTACTTATAAATGACTGATACTATTATACATGATTTAACCGTAGTCGTTGTCTGCGCGGCCGGGGTTTCTTATTTATTTTCTCGATTTAACTGGCCGGTTATTTTGGGGTACTTGCTCGCAGGGGTACTCGTGGGGCCTAATACTTTTTATGATTCTCCCGTTCAAAATAGTGCGACGATTGAGAGTTTGAGTGAGCTGGGGGTGGTGTTCTTGATGTTTTACATCGGGATGGAGTTTGATCTTAGTAAATTAAAATCGCTTTTAGGGTCGGCCTTGCCCGCAGTTTTGCTTCAGACGGTGGGGATGTTGTTTTTGGGGGTGATGACGGCCCCGGTTTTTGGATGGTCCAGCGTTAACGGGCTTTTTCTAGGGGGGGTTTTGGCAATTAGCTCTACCATGGTCACTTTTGGTGTCATGCGGGAGCAGGGGACGCATAAGCATTCTCATGGCCAAATGGTGGTGGGGATTTTGATTTTAGAGGATATAGTAGCCATCATCCTCTTGGTGGTGTTGGCTGGGGTTGGGGAACGGTCTGCTTTTTCGTGGGGGGATGTGGGGCAGTCAATCTTCCTGGTCGGGGTATTCGTCATGGTTGTTTTTGTGGCGGGTAAAATGCTCACCCCCCGGCTTATTAAGCGTTTGCAGGTCATGGATAATTTGGAGGTGATCTTGCTTGTAATCATGGGCCTCATGCTGGGTCTTGGTTATTTTGCTGAGTATTTTCATTTATCAATCGCTTTAGGAGCATTTTTGGCCGGGGCTATTTTGTCTCAATCAACGTTATCGCATCAAATTGAAGCGTTGGTAGAGCCTTTCCGGTATTTATTTTCCGCTATCTTCTTCGTTACCGTGGGGATGTTGATTGATCCTTCCATTTTAATGGACCAGTGGTTGCCGATATTACTCGTTGCCTCTTTGGTTGTTATAGGGAAAGGGGCGACTTGTTGGCTTGGTCTTGGGATGAGTGGGCAAAATTTGCGCAGTAGCTTTCGGGCTTCTATGTGCAAGGCGCAAATTGGGGAATTTAGCTTCATTATCGCAAAACTGGGCCAAAGCATGGGCGTTACGGATTCGCGTTTTGAGTCCCTTACCGTAGGGGTGGCTTTGGTGACGATTTTGGCGACTCCGGTTATTTCCCGGCACTCGGATGGGTTGTTTGATGTTTTTGCTTACCGTATACCTGAGCCAGTAAAGCAATTTAGTCGGCTCTATTTTAATATGCTGCAAATGGCACGGGACAGTTTGGGACGGAGTGATCTTTTGGGCCTTATCAAACGTCCGCTTTTTCAGATTTTGGGGTACTTTCTCCTTTTTAGTGGAGTGATTATTGGGACGTCTATGGGGGCAGACTATGTGGGGGGTTTAAGTACCTTTGGCGAGTATTTGGAATTGATGAAAACAAGCGTATGGATTGGCGGGGCCATCTGCTGCTTACCTTTCTTGGTCGCTGTTATCCGTAATTTAGATGCGATTGCGATGTTAATTACCGAGGCAGTCCTTAGCCGTTCTGCGGCTCAGCAGTTTGCAGGAGGGCGTTTAGGGGGGCTTGTTCATAATATTCTCCTCTCTACAGTGCTTATTCTTTTTGGCGGTATCTTTTTATCAGCTGCAACGGCGTATTTGCCAACAGGGGCTTCTTTAGTTGGGTTTAGTTTGTTGTTACTGGGCGTTGGTTTTTTTGCGTGGAAGAAGCTCGTTAAGATTAATAGCCGGCTGGAGAATCTTTTTCTTGAAAGCCTAGACCGTCATGTAAAGCGGGACTGCGAGCGTCGCCAGGCCGCTATTGAGAAAATTTCGGAAAAGTATCCTTGGCCAATTAATATTGAAGAGGTAACCGTTGAAGAAAACTCTACCGCTTGTGGCCAGCCCATTGTAGAGCTCTCTTTGCGTGAAAAGGCTGGGGCCTCTGTCCTAGCGATTAGCCGTGGTGGGCATGTGCAATATCATCCTCATCCTTCGACTGTACTTTTTCCGGGCGATCATATTTTTATTGCAGGGGATGAGACTCAAAATGAATTGGCCCGGGGGATTTTAACGCAGGCCTTGCCAGATGGAGCCTTAAAGCCAGCCTTTGGTGGGGCCTTGCATATTCAAAAAGTGATTCTTGGGCCTGACTCCATGCTAGTGGGGGAAACTTTGGCCGGGGCAGATCTTCGCCGCTTGTATGGCATTACGATTGTCGGCCTGCAGCGTGGGGAAAAGCGTATTACCTCCCCCGCACCCGAAGAGATTTTGCAATCAGGCGATTTGCTTTTAGTTGCTGGGACTCCTGCTGGGATAGCAGCGATGCCTTTGGGTGACGCATAATGCCTTCCTTTTGAGTTTTTGGTCGGTTGTCTTTCCTCGAGTGCACACAAAAGAGAACTCCTGTTGATCTATTGTATATTCAGTGTATCAAACTTCGATGCATGTCATCACTACCTCCCCCCATGGTAAGTCGACTGGCATCGCCTTACCATGGGGAATGCACACTCGTCATTTCGTCCTACAAATTCCTCAAAATTAAAGCATTCTGCAATCGGCCTCTTTATAATCTCGAAAGTTCAAAAATTGAAATTTTCTGCATTTTTTTAAAAAGCTATTCTGCTGCGGTTTCATTTTGGCAGCAGTCTTATTCTTGGAATATAGACTAAAAAACGATATTGGCTCCAGTGTTGCTTGCATAATGCGTCAGATTGGAGATAAAAGTCTGCTCTTTGAGTGGAGTGTGCTTTTGCACTCGACCGAAAAGACTCGGGTTTTAGCCCAAGCTCACGTATTATAAAGCAACACTGAATGGTTTATCTATTAATTGCCGTCGGCATCTGGTCCTGTTCGTATGGTTTAGTTAAGCAAAACTTAACCGGGATAGATCCGTACTTTGCTTCCTTTTTGCGCCTGGTATTGGCCAGTGGCTTCTTTCTTCCTTTTTTTAGGAAAGTCGGGCTTACCCGGGCGGCCGGGGTACGGCTTTTTTTAATTGGAGGGTTTCAATACGGCCTTATGTACTGCTTTTATTTGCAAGCCGTTCATTATTTAAACGCATATGAAGTCGCCCTTTTTACGCTCTTCGTGCCCCTTTATATCAACCTTGTAGAAGATATTTATGCGCGGCGTTTTCATGCCTCGAATTGGGCTTTAGCCTTTTTGGGAATGGGCGGGGCTATGATCGTGAAGTACCAAACCCCCGTGTGGGAGCATTTAAGAAACGGCTTTCTTTTGATGCAGGCGGCCAACTTTTTATTTGCCTGGGGAATGGTGGAGTATCGTTACCTGAGGCGCCGTTTGCCGCTGCTTAAAGATCATCAAATTTATATGCTCCCTTTTATGGGGGCGGCAGCCTTTGCGGCAGTTGCAACTACGCTTGCAGGGGGTTGGGCCAGTTATGCGCTGCTTGATTGGCCTACGATCAAAGCACTAGTATATTTGTCTTTTGTGGCCACGGGGATTGGGTTTTTTTGCTGGAATAAAGGGGCAACGATCGCCAACCCAGGGACAACAGCCGTTATGTCTTTGCTTAAAGTACCCATGGGGGTATTAGCTTCTATTTTCTTATTTGGGGAGACTACCGATATGCTGCGCTTAGGCCTTGGCTTGGGCGTTGTTTGTTTAGCGATAGGCCTGAGTGAAATTAAGGCAAAAAAAGGGGTTTAGCCAAAACCATCAAATGGGCCTCGATCGCCTGTATATAGGGGTTATGCCCACTGCCATAAGGTAGTTCGAGGTAGCGGTAGACGCTGTTGCAGTCGAGGATGAGGCGCTTATTCAGCGCTTCATGCCAGAAAAAAGGCGTTTTGGCAAAGAGGTCTTCTTTGCTTTTTAGTAAGCGACGTTCTGGAGGGGTATCCGAGAATAGGTCCGCTTCTTCAAATTCTTGGTAAAGTAGGGGTAGGCGATCCAGGTACCGCGGGTCGCTCATTTGGGCCAGTAAGTCTGCCGTACATAAACAGGCCCCGAGGAAAGTTTCTAACGGGTCCTGAAAGGTAATGGCCCGAACGGCGCGTTCGGCCGCCGTAGCTAAGATGAGGCGCTGTACGGACGTGACACGGCTGAATTCCCAGTCTTGTGTCGGCAAGTAGGTGGCGGCCATTAAGGCCCCGCGAAGCTCATGATGGGCAGTATATTTGGCCCCCGTTCCTGTGTTATCGTCTAAAATCTTAAAATACCCTACATCATGAAAAAATGCGGCAACTAAAGCGCGCTCGAAGGCCTCCGCGGAAATCGTTGGGCCGCCATTTTTGTGAGCTGTCGCTAGTAAACGGCCTAGGCATAGGGCTACTTGCAGGGTGTGTTCGAGGTCGTGATAGGGGGTGTCAACCGGTTGAAAGCCGGGAAAGCCTCCATGAAATAGTAGCTCTAGCGCTTCACATTGTATTGTAATGCGACTGCGTTCAAGCGTGGCCTCAGGGTATAGCCCTGCGTGTAGCTCGGATAAAGCCGCTGCCACTGCCGCTGCGGAGTGGGTATCCACTGTAGGATAGGCGGCTGTTAAAGCATTATGAGGCAGTTGCATACTAAAGGAAAGAGAGGGCAGCGTATGGGAGCTGGGTTTTCATGGCTTCATTATTTCTTGTTTTGTTTAAAAACCGAGATTTTTCGGTTTTATAAGCCTTTAAGGGTCTAAAAAGGGGCAATGATCGTGTTGTAAATAGTGTAAATTGGGCCCTTTGCTTGCTATTCCTACTGCTTTCTTAATGATAATCTGCATTGAAACACTTAGCTTTTTTATAAGTACTTATATGTATACCCCAAGGAAGAAATACCTAAAAAGGCTTTTTTAGTATCCGCTATCAAAGAGACGTTATTTTGTATGCAAAAAATTACAATCTCTATGGTATAATGCAGCCATGAAACCTTTTCTTTCCATGAGCCCGATTACAAAATACCTTTCTTTTGAGTTTTTGGTCGGTTGTTGCTCCTCGAGTGCTTTAGCACACTCGATCGCTCCGTCCTACAAATTCCTCAAAATTAAAGCATTTTGTAACGGTCTCTCTCGACATCCCCCTTAACGCTTAAAACATTAAAAATACTCATTTCCTACCGACGGCGCAGTTCCTTGGGTTGCTGCATCGTCCGATTCCACTGCCAATGGGGTTAAGCAAATCTTACAAGATTAGAAGCCTTTTCTCCCGAGTGATGCCAGTTTCAGGTAGGCTCGAGTATTCTAGTTTTAGCTCTTGAGTTACAAAGCGCCAAAGAAAAAATCAAAACATTCTTCAAGCGGCCCCTTTAATTACAGCGCCAAATAAAAAACCTTATGCAGTCCTGCCTCCCGAGGTTGAGACTTTCAGGCTTTAATTTTGAAGGCAAATCGAGTACAACAAGGGCTTATGATTCATCAACCGTTCTGTTTGAAAGCGGCCTTGAAGTGCTTGGAAATAGGATTCGCCTTGGCTTTACTTGGAGCTTCTTTAAATGCTGGGGCCATGGAAGAGGGAAGCGAAGGCGGATGGAGATTAGGTGTTGTAAAGCCGAGTCCACCGCCGATAGTGCCGGAGGACGAAAGAGGGAATGTGCATGGGAGCCATCCGCTACTCGTTGTAGAGCGTTCATCCGGAAATCGTTCTGAGGAATCGGTAAATACTGTAACTTTCTTGCCGGAATCTTTAGTTCATTATGATCCTGGTTTGGCCAATACAGCAGAATGTAAGAGTAGTATTACCTATATTGATGGAGAAGTAGGGATTTTACGATACCGTGGTTATGCTATAGAAGATTTAGCGAGAAATTCCCATTTTTTAGAAACGGCTTATTTACTGATTTATGGGAAATTGCCGACAGAAGCCGCATTACACACTTTTATCCAGAGAATATTGGGGGTAGAGCCTTTGCTAGAGCCATTAAGTGCGATGTTGAGTGCGTTTAAGCCAAGTGCAGATCCTATGAAAATGTTAGCAGCCCTTTTGTTGGCTTTAGGCTCTCATCTGGAGATTGCTGCAGGGGATTATGATGCATTATGGCTTCAGCTGTTAGGAAATATGCCGCCACTAGCCGCCATGGCCTATCACCGGATGCAAGGGACGAATATGCCCGCGTTAACTAATCCTAATAGTGATTATGTGGGATTGTTTTTGCAGCGTTTATTGGGTCACGAGTTCTCACCCGAAGTGGTCAAAGCGTTGGATCTTATTTTCTTGTTACATGCCGATCATGAGCAAAATTGCAGTACATCCACCTTGCGTATGATTGGCTCGAGCAAAGCGGATGTTTTTATGAGTATAGTAGGGGCCATCGGAGCCCTCTCGGGTCCGCTTCATGGCGGGGCCAACCAAGCAGTGATCACTATGTTGGAGGCATTAGCTGCACAAGTGACGTTAGAAAAACCCATAGAAGCTGTCGTAGCTGAGTTTATTTCGGCGGTAAAAAACAAAGAACGGCTTTTGATGGGCTTTGGGCACCGTGTCTATAAAAATTATGATCCTCGGGCAACACAACTTAAGGCGATGCTGCCTCAAGTGTTAGAAGCATTAAGGCAAGCAGAAGATCCTCTTCTTAAGATTGCGTTATTGCTTGAGGGGATCGCGTTAGAAGACGAGTACTTTATTAAACGGAAGCTCTATCCCAATGTAGATTTTTATAGTGGGCTTGTTTTTAAGGCCTTAGGGATTAATCCACGGTTTTACCCCGTGTTATTTGCTATAGGGCGCTTGCCGGGGTGGGTGGCCCATTACTGGGAGCAGTTACAAGACCCGCAACAACGTATTTGCAGGCCTCAGCAGGTATATACTGGAGAAGGTTTGAGGCATTATCCGGAGGATACTTCGGGAGTAAGCGAGCTTGCACCGTTTAAGGCATTATTGTAGGATTGGACTTTAATAACTTATGTCTATCACGGTCTATATTAAACCCAACTGCTCCTTGTGCCAAGGGGTGGAGGCTGTCTTCAAGCGTTTAAATGTGCCGTATATTGCTTTAAATGTAGAAGGCTCAGCTGAAGTGGCCGCTGCTATGCGGTGTCAATTTGACCAAGCGAGTGTTCCGTGTGTCGTTATTAATGGGTTATTATTCCCAGAAACTACAGGTGAGGCCATAGAGTGTTATTTGAGAACAGAAGGACAATTAATAGGAGTAGAGTCTCCTTTGGATACAGAAGCGTTGCTTCATAGACGGATAGCCCGGGAAAATACGCAAAAATTCTTCTAAGGCTCTGCAATTTCCTTGCGGCTAGGGGTTAGTTTGACAATTTTTACCCCTTCATGCAAGGGATACCGCACATTCAGCCTTTTGAGCAACGCGCAGAAGAGATCGACGTCTTAATGGCCCGGTCAGACTTTTTTCAAGATCAGCGCCGCGCGGCCGCACTTTCACGTGAGCACCAAAAGTTACGTTTTTTAATTGATGTCTATAATGATTTGGGACGAGCCGAGCGCGATTTAAAAGAGCATACCGATTTATTGGCAGACCCGCAGGCTGATTCAGAGCTAGTGGCTTTAGCTAAAGAGGAAATTGGAGGGCTTGAGAAAAAGGTTGAAAAACTCCGGCAGGATGTGCTGGTAGCCATGATACCACCGGATGAGACAGACTCGCGCAATACGGTCGTCGAAATCCGCGCGGGGGCAGGTGGGGGTGAGGCTTCTCTTTTTGCAGCGGAGCTTTTCCGCATGTACAGCCGCTTTGCGGAGAACCATGGCTGGAAGGTAGAGCCCATGGGGATCAGTGAGTCTGATTGCGGGGGGCTACGCGAAGTCGCCTTTCTTATTAGTGGAGAAGAAGTCTATCGGCGGATGAAGTATGAAAGCGGCGTCCACCGTGTCCAACGGGTGCCTGCAACGGAGGCCAATGGCCGCATCCACACCTCCACGGCAACTGTGGCTGTTTTGCCTGAGGCGGAAGAGGTGGATATTGAAATCCGCCCGGATGATCTTGAAATTTCTGTATGCCGGGCTAGCGGGCCAGGCGGGCAAGGGGTTAATACGACGGACTCAGCCGTGCAGATGCACCATAAGCCCTCGGGTTTAACGGTTTTTTGTGCGGATGAGCGGTCTCAGCAAAAAAATAAGGCCAAGGCATTGAAGGTGCTGCGTTCCCGTCTTTTGAAGGCCAAGCAAGATGAAGAACATGAAAAGTATGCGGCCCACCGCCGCGGCCAAATTGGGACGGGGGACCGTAGTGAGCGTATTCGTACGTACAACTTCCCTCAAAACCGTTTAACGGATCACCGCATTAATATGACGGTGCACAATTTACCACAAGTAATGGAAGGGGCAATTGATGATTTGGTGGAGGCCCTACAAATTGCAGACCAAGCTGTAAAAGTTGAGGCGTTGCTCGAAGGGAAGATTTAATAAAGAGGGTTTGAGTTATGACTATTAAAAATCGGTTAGCGGAGTATCTTAAGCAAAGTGTTGCGGATTTGACGGTGTGGGGGTTTGCAATTCTGATATTGTTTGCTTCGCGATTGGGGCTGGTCGTGTGCTTTTATAAGGCGATTAAGGATTGGCCGTCATGGCCAGAATGGGTGGCTGTATTTGGCAGAGGCTTTTGGTTTGATGCACAAATTGCGGCCTATGGCATTATCCCGCTTATGGGGTTGAGCTTGATGAGTGGCTTATGGCCTGCTTTTGGAAGCATGGGGTGGCGTATTCGGCAAGGGTACCGATGGGGTTTATTTGCAGGGCTTATCAGTTATTGTGCTGCCAATTTAACCTTTTTCCACGAGTATCATGAGTCGTTTAATTCCTGGGTTTTTCAAATTTTCTATGAGGATTGGCGCGCGATTTTAGAGACGGCTTGGGCAACGTATCCG
This sequence comes from Opitutia bacterium, assembly GCA_025363025.1. Lineage (GTDB taxonomy): Bacteria > Verrucomicrobiota > Verrucomicrobiia > Opitutales > JANYEO01 > JANYEO01. Next base: position 20,326 of record JANYEO010000217.1, on the reverse strand, counting down.
ATTGGATGGGGGCTGTTCGGGATAGCGGCTCTGGTGTGCGTGCTCGCTTGGCTGAGTGAGGGTATTTTTAGGCAGGTGGCGGAGTTAAGGTTAAGCCGTATGCCCCTTTTTGCGTTGCTTGTGTGTGTAGTTTTTATTGTGGCAGTTGAAGGGATTGCGCTGCGTGGGTCTTATCATTCTCGGCCGCTTAAGCGCCGGGATGCGGCTATGACCGAGCATGCTTTTTTAACGAAAATAGTGGGGAATCCTTTCCATACGCTTAAGTGGGCTTATGAGGATGCGCGGGATATGGGGCTTTTTCGGAATGTCCATATACCTTTAGCGGAATCTGTTTTAGAGCAAATGGCTCAGTCTTTGTGGGGGGTAAGTTGGGAAGGCGAGCAGACTTATTTGAAGCAAACGCAGTGCCAGGCAAAGGGGCCGAAAGTAGCGGTTAAGCCTAAGCATGTTTTTTTGATTGTGATGGAAAGCCAAAATAATTGGCCCATGATAGCCCCTTATGATGCTTTAGGCCTAAACCCTGAGCTAAAGCATTTAGGTGATGCGGGGTATTGGGCAAAATCATTTTTGCCGGCAGATGTGGGAACTGTGCATGCTTTGTGTTCTATTATGACGGGGCTTCATCATGCAGGGTTTTTCCCTAACTTTCAAAAAAGTAGTCGATCCGCTTATGTTACGGCACTTGCTCCTGTAGCTAAGCGTCTGGGGTATGAGCACGTTCTATTTTTTGACGCTGGTTATATTAATTGGCAACGCATGGATATTTTTGGGCGCGACCAAGGCTTTGATGAGGTACTAGGAGCGGTGAGTGGGGGGTGTGATTCTCGCACAGAGGGACGGGTATGGGGGCTAACTGATGAGACGCTTTTTGCGAATGTTTTAGATAAAGTAGACCCCGATAAACCCAGCTTTAATCTTATTATGACAATTACGAATCATCCGCCTTTTATGCTGACAGAAGCCCAGCTAGAAGCCAAGGGATGCCCTGTTAAAGATTGCCCTGAGGCTTTGAAAGACTTGGATGATGACAGTGTGCCGATGCGTATTCATGCCCATACGTGGTATGGGGACCATCATGTGGGTAAGTTTATTCGTGACGCTGAAGAGCGTTTTGGGCCTGCTTTATTTATTATAACAGGCGATCATTGGTCTCGGCAGTTTTTGAATCAACAGCCGGAGTTATATGAGCGGACCAGTGTGCCTTTTATTTTATATGGGCCTGAGGTATTAAAAGGCGTTGTGTATCCTGAGTATACGGCGGGTGACCATGTAGATATTACGCCTACGATCGTAGAGTTGATAGCGCCTGAAGGGTTTATTTATCATACGCATGGGAAGGATTTACTCGCAAAAGAGGTAAGCAACCCCGTTGGGTTTGGAGCGAGTACGATTATTACGCCTGATTTTATCTTTGATAATAAAGAAGGCCCCTTGACGCGTTTGCCCTGGGCGCGTGAAGATGCTGCGGAACCTGACCAGAAGGAGTTGCGTGAGCGGTATCAAGCGCTCAAGTGGCTTTCCCAGTGGGTTGTTTTTGAAAAAGAGCGAGCCATTGATACTCAGGTGGGTGAAGTAAAGAGTGTGTTACCGTAACGAGTAGTGAAAAAGATGGCAGGTTTTCTTTCTCGACTACTACGGCTATGGCTGTGTGATGCGGCTGGTGCGTTATTTATTTGCGGGGGTTTGGTGTTATGGCGGGGGGGCTTAGTTGTCTGTTTTTTTAATACACTGAGCCCGCTGCCAACAGCAGATGAATGGGGGGCCATGGTTATGCGGGCTTTGCAATTTGATGCAAAGGCCTGTGCTTTTTTGATATTACCTTTACTGGGGTGCAGTGTTATGGGGGTTATCTTTAAAGGGCGGCTGCGAGTGCTATGTTTGCGACTCAAGAGAATTTATATAGGGGGTGTAGTGGCTTTAACGCACGTTTTGGGCTTTGCTACGCTCTGTTTTTTCCAAGAGTACCATGCGCCTTTTAATGGGTGGGTGATGGGGCTTTTTTATGATGATATCGAAGCTATTTTGTGGACGGTATGGCAAACCTATCCGGTGGTATGGGGGGCGCTGGGGTTGGGGCTTGTGAGTTATATTTCCTACCGGTGGTTGGCATATGCTTTATTGCAATTGGGAGAATGGTTTGAGCGTATTTTTTGTCAGGCTTCATGGAAGCTTTTAGGGGGCGTGAGTATTTGCTTTTTAATTGCACTTATATTTGCATTAAGGGGCACGTGGGGGCATATGCCTTTGAAACCCTTGCACGTAGAGGTAACGGCCAATGCGTCCCTCAATGCTTTTGTGCTAAACCCGTACATGGCGCTTTATTTTGTAGCGAAGGAAGATGCCCTACGGAAAGGAGCAGGGGGGCTAGAAAGTTTTTGGCCGAGTGGTGATGCTCGGGAGGCCTTCCAGTATTTATATGGCAAGGAGTGTGATGAGGATAATGGGGTTGGGGCTTTGTTATTATGTGTGGCAAAAGGTCCGAAGGTAAAAAGTAAGCCACGGCATATCTTTCTCGTGGTTATGGAAAGCCAAGATGTGTGGCCGATGCTGCCGCCTTATGATGCTCTCGGTTTAAACCCTTGCCTGAGTGCGCTGAAACTTAAAGGGCAATCCGTTGAGCCCTTTTTATCTGCAGGATGGGGGACGATGCCATCGTTAGCGGCCCTGATAGCAGGGTTACATGATGCAGATCTTAATATTAATTACCAGCCACGCAGCCGGCAGCCCTATGCAACTTCCTTGGCCCCTTTATTTAAGGCGCTAGGGTATAAGACTCGGTTTATTTATGGAGGGTATTTGAGTTGGCAAAAAGTAGGGGAGTTTTGCCAGGGGCAGAGGTTTGATGAAGTGATTGGGGGCGGAGTCATGGGGAAGTTAGCAGGGACGGATTGGGGGGTAGAGGATGCGGTTTTATTTGATTATATATTGGGCCATACGCCGGATGATACGCCGACATTTAACGTGATTATGACGTCGACCAATCACCCACCGTACCCGTTAACTGAAGGGCGGTTAAAGGAGATTGGGTGGGCAAAGACGGCGATGCCGGAGGCCTTAGCGGAAATCTATGACAGGGAAGTATCTTTACGTATTTTAGGACATACCTTTTATGCGGATTGGGCAGTAGGTCATTTTGTGGAGCGGGCTGAGCGGCAATGGCAAGATGCGCTCTTTGTGATAACGGGGGACCATAATTCCCGCAAGTTTTTGAATGCAAGGCCGCGGCTTTATGAAAGACGAGCCGTGCCGTGTATTTTTTATGGCCCTTCTGTTTTAGGGAATGTGATGTTGCCTTATAATGCAGCAGGGGATCATTTAGACATTGCTCCGACGCTGATAGAGTTAATCGCCCCTGAAGGGTTTAGGTATGCTACAATGGGGAAGGATTTGTTTGATCCCCTGGCTCCACGGATCGGCTATGGCACTGAGTTTATTATTACTCCAAGCTTTATTGCAAATGATAAAGACGGGATGCCTCAGAGTATTTTTGTGGGTAATGCTATAGTAGATGTGGAGCGTTTACCTGATTATAGAAAGCGGTATAATGCGCTACGAGCGCTTTCTTGGTGGCAGGTATTTGGGGACAATTAATAACCTATGCGGGCTTTTCCGTTTAAGCTAATGACGAAATAAGTGCATAGGCCCACCAAAGGCTGCTATGGGCGAGGCTGATGAAAACCGCGGCACTGCCCATGTCTTTAATTTTTTTGGCCTGCGGGTGTTGATTGGTTGAAATATAGTCTACCGTTTTTTCAATCGCTGTATTTAAGAATTCAACGATGAGTACGAGGGCCATGGTGCCTATGAGGGCCAATTTTAAGCTCGTAGATAAGGGAAGCAGGGTGGCTATAGGGGCGAGCAGGATAAATGCGAGAACCTCTTGCCGGATAGCCCTCTCGTTTTTAAAGCCGTCTAAGAGGCCATCACGAGCGTATGTCCAAGCTTTGTATAAGGTGATAAGGGCTTTCATTTTTAAGATCACTGCAGAATGAGACCGCTGTATAATGCATGATTTATGAGTTTTTGGTCGGTTGTCGTTCCTCGAGTACCTTTAGTACACTCGTCACTCCGTCCTACAAATTCCTCAAAATCAAAGCATTTTACAATCGGTCTCTTCATAATCTTGAAAGTTAAAAAATTGAAATGTTCTGCATTTTGTTTAAAAAAGCTATTATGCAGCAGTTTTAGAATGGAGCGACCTTGAGGGCTTGTGAAGATTTAAAAGAGGGAAATGTTTTGGCTATAATATCATGTTAGTGCGGTTGGGCGCGGTATTTGCCCATGCCTTCTAAAATTTTTGCGACAAGGGCCGTCCAACCGGTTTGATGGCTGGCCCCGATGCCGCGACCGTTATCCCCATGGAAATATTCGTAGAATAGGACAAGATCTTTGAAGTGTGGGTTATCGGTATAACGAGCGTCTGCCCCATGTACGGGGCGGCCTCCGGTTGGGGACTTTGTGAAAGGCTTGATTAAACGCTGAGCGAGTAAGGCGGTGATTTGCTGTAAATTGAATTTTTGACCGGAGCCGGTTGGGAATTCGAATTGGAGCGAGTCCCCATAAAAATAGTGATATTTTTGAAGCGTTTCTAGTAGTAAGAAGTTAATAGGAAACCAAATGGGGCCCCGCCAGTTTGAATTGCCGCCAAAAAGCCCGCTATCAGACTCCCCCGGGACATACGAGACACGGTTTTCTTCCCCTCCTAAATGAATGGAGAAGGGGTTGTCTAAGTGGTATTTTGAAAGCGAGCGGATGCCGTAGGGGGATAAAAATTCGTTTTCGTCAAAGACATATTTTAGCACGCGCTCGAGCTTTGCCCGGGAAGGAATGGCTAGGAGGGCCCGGTCTTCCGTCTTAGAATCCGTCGAAAGCATGAGGGAGATGTGTTTGGCTAAATCCCGCCGTTGACGGATAAACCACTCCATCCGTTTTCTAAAACCGGGGAGGGAATGGGCTTTGCGGCTTTCTAAAACTTCGACGGCCAGTAGCGGAATGAGGCCGACCATGGAGCGGATTTTTAGAGGCATGGTGGTGCCATCTAATGCGATTTGGTCGTAATAAAACCCATCGGCTTCGTTCCATAGGCCCCCTTTGCCGATGGTATTGATGGCATCTGTAATGGCCATGAAGTGTTCAAAAAACTTAGAGGCTACCCCATCGTACGAAGCATCGTTATAGGCGAGTTCTAGCGCCATGGAGAGCATGGTGGAGCAGTAGAAGGCCATCCAAGCGGTGCCATCGGCTTGCTCTAAGTGGCCTCCTTGTGGGAGGGGCCGGGAGCGATCGAATGCCCCGATATTATCTAGTCCTAAAAAACCGCCGGAAAAAAGATTTTTGCCATCCGGGTCTTTGCGATTTACCCACCACGTAAAGTTGATGAGCAGCTTGTGGAAGACTTCGGCCAAAAACTTTAGATCCCGTTTACCTTTGGGGGCAGTCATTTTGTAAACGCGCCAACAGGCCCAGGCATGCACCGGTGGATTGACATCCCCAAAGGCGTATTCGTAAGCAGGGATTTGACCGTTGGGGTGCATGTACCACTCGCGCAGGAGGAGGGTGAGCTGATGCTTTGCAAATTCGGGATCTAGCCGGGCAAAGGGGATCATGTGAAAGGCAAGATCCCATGCGGCGTACCAGGGGTATTCCCATTTGTCGGGAATGGAGAGAATATCGCGGTTAAATAAGTGCCCCCAGTCCGCATTGCGTCCTTTTAAGCGATCTTTAGAGGGGTGGGGAAATTGAGGGTCTCCCTGGAGCCAGTCCCGAACGGCATAGTGGTAAAATTGTTTTGTCCATAAAAGCCCGGCATAGGCTTGGCGTTGAACGTTCTTTTCGTCTGGACTTAAATTTTCTGGACAGATGCTCGTGTAATAAAGATTAGCTTCGTCGAGTCGTTTTTTGAAAATACCTTGAAAGGAGGGGCCAAAGGGTTTTTCGGGGGCTTCTTCTTTGGCAGCTAGCCGTAAATGGATGGTTTGAGAGCCATCGGCCTCGAGTATTAGCTTGTAATGGGCTGCAGCTTTTGTCCCAAAGGCTTCGGGGTTGATGGCCGTTTTTTCGTTATCAATAACGTACCTGTGGAAAGCGTCTTTGACATAGGGAGTATAGCAAGGGTCCTTCCATAGGAGTTCGCTATTGCTTTCGTTTTCCGTAAAGAGAAAAGGAAGATCTGGCTGGCCTTTGAGTGGTTCTGCCCAAAAAGACAGGGGCTCCAGTGTTTGATGGGTTAATGATAGTTCGTTTGTTCCTGTTTTTTCGATACGGGGCTTAAGGGTGCAGCCTTCGTGGCGGCAACCCCAGATCCAGGTATTACGAAACCAGATTGTGGGGAGGACGTGAAGGGTTGCAGCTTCGGGCCCCCGGTTATGAATGGTGAGGCGAATAAGGGTATCATTGGGGCTGTTTTTGGCATATTCTATAAATACGTCGAAGTAGCGATCGTCATTAAATACACCGGTGTCGGTGATTTCGTATTCGGGGTCGAGCTTTCCCCTGCGTTGATTTTCTTCCAGCAATTGTTGATAGGGGAAGGCGGCCTGTGGGTATTTGTAAAGGGCTTTTGAGTAAGAGTGAGTGGGCGTATTGTCTAGGTAATAGTAGAGCTCTTTAACATCTTCCCCATGGTTGCCCTCGGGGCCTGTGACGCCAAAAAGGCGTTCTTTGAGTAAGGGGTCTTTCTCGTTCCATAAGGCGACGGAAAAGCACAGACGGCATTCGCGATCCGTCCAACCCATTAAACCGTCTTCTCCCCAGCGGTAAGCGCGGCTTTTGGCTTCGTGGTGACTAAAATAACTCCATGAGGTGCCATTTGCTGAATAGTCTTCGCGAACCGTTCCCCATTGGCGTTCGGGGAGGTAGGTGCCCCAGCGCTTCCAGTTTTGGGTGCGCGCTTTATCTTCTGCAAGGCGCTGAGCTTCAGCAATGGGAAGGGCGACAGGGGGGGTAGTTGAATGGGGCATGTTGAGTGAGGTTTGTTATATGTTGGCAGGTGAAAGGGGATCTGTAAAGGGCATCAGGTAAAGGTATGGAAATTCATGGATTGCAATGCAGCGAGGAGGGTATTTGCTAGGGGGAGAAGAATTTATATTATTTCATGCTCCCAACCCTTTTAGAGACGTTGCAAAAGACGGTGGCTTTTTTTGAAAAAAAAGGCGTCCCTCAGGCACGATTGAGCGCAGAGTGGCTGTTTGCGGAGGCGTTGGGGTGTAAGCGGCTGGACTTGTATTTGCGCTATACGGAGCTAATGCCTGAGGCGGTGCTAGTTAAGCTCCGTGAATGGGTGGCTCGTCGAGGGCGCCGTGAGCCCTGGCAGTATATTGTGGGGCATACGCCTTTTTTAGAAATAGAGCTAAAAACAGATGCGCGGGCCCTCATCCCTCGGCCTGAGACGGAAATGCTGGTGGCTACGCTTTTGGAAAATGCGAGTGAAGCCCCCCGCCGTATTTTGGACTTAGGGACGGGTAGTGGGGCCATTGCGCTGTCTTTGGCGCATGCCTACCCGGAAGCTACAATTGTAGCGGTTGATAAAAGTGTACACGCGTTGGCCTTGGCCAAAGAAAATGCAGTACGGTTGAACCTTGATGCCCGAGTGGAATTCCTCCAGTCAGATTGGTTTGCGGCGGTTACGGCTGAGTATGATTGGATCATTGCCAATCCACCTTATTTAACCCCCGCAGAATTATTAACGGCAGAGCCTGAGGTGAAGGATTATGAGCCCCTGAATGCTTTGGTAGCAGCAGAAGAAGGGCGGCAGGATTTAGATTTAATTTTGCAAGGGGCCTATGCGCATTTAAAACCGGGGGGCCTGATTGCTCTGGAAATGGGGATTAGCCATGGAGACTGGATCCTAAAGCGAGGGCAGGAGCTGGGGTATATAAAGACAGATGTAAAAAGGGATTTAACAGGCCGTGCTCGGTTCTTTTTTGCGCAGCGATCTTGAGACCACTGCAGAATACCTTTCTTTTGAGTTTTTGGTCGGTTGTTGCTTTCTCGAGTGCCTTAGCACACTCGGTCGCTCCGTCCTACAAATTCCTCAAAATTAAGACATTCTGCAGTGATCTCTCAATAGTTCAACAACGTAAGCGCTGGGAAGCATGCATTAGTCAGCAGCCTTAGGAAGCGCTAGCCAATCGCTCATTATTCTGAGGGTTTCGCGGAGGTGAATATCGATGCCTTCTGTATCATCTGGCAGGCTACTTTCGCTTGATAATTCGCCCAGTGCGGTGCTGGCAGGTGTATCTGCTGTTTGAGCGGTAGGGCTATTTTTATTTTTTTCTGCAGCGAGGGTCGTGTCTAAAAGAACTTTTGATTCTAAGAAGTTGCCGCGGTCTAAGGCTTTAAATTTCGTTTCCATGGCGAGGTGGAATTTTTCTTCAGCAGCTTTTTGAAGGCGACGCTGTTGAATATTGAGCGAAAAGCTTTTTTCTTCCTGCCGTTTTTTGAACCAATCGACACTTTCTTGCAGGTAGAGGAGCTCGGGAAGTGTTTTTTGGCGGTTTAAACTATTTATATTTAGTAAGTTTGCCGTTCCTTCTGGGATATTATAGGTAGTATCGTAAACCCATGGGATGTTACGGATAGCGTCCCATGCAAGGGCTTTGGGTAAGTCCGACTCGCCGATAGGAAGATAGGGATTTAGGGAGGGCAGGATGATATCGCTTTCGACTCCTTTTAATTGAGTGGAATTGCCAGAGGGGCGGTACCATTTTTGAATAGTAATTTTGGCCGAACCCATCCGGGCTTTTTTGTTCTTTATAAAAGCGGAGCGGTCGATATCGAGTACGGCTTGTACCGTCCCTTTGCCGTGTGTGGTAGGGTCTCCCACGATGAGGGCACGGTTTTGATCTTTTAGAGCTCCTACTAAAATTTCGGAAGCAGAGGCACTGTAACGGGAGACGAGGATAATTAAAGGGCCACTCCAGGCAATAGAGGGGTTTTCGTCCAGAAATTCGTTGAGTTGGCCGAGGGTATCTTTGACCTGGAGGACGGGGCCTGTGGTTGTGAAAAGGCCGGTGAGGGTGATAGCCTCTGTTAAAAGCCCGCCTCCGTTGCGGCGAATATCTAAAATAAGCCCTTGGGCGCCTTTGGCTTTTAGCTTGTTAATTAACTCTTCTACATCTGCCGTAGTGCTGGTTTGAATAATGTCTGACTCGTCCCCTCCATAAAAAGTAGGGAGGTCTATAACGCCAATTTTTTGAGACCCTGCGGGGGATTCTAGAGTGTACAACCGGGCCCCGGCGAGGCTTGTTGTAATCTCTACTTCATCGCGCACGAGGGTAATGGTTTTACGGTTTGCAGGGTCCCCCTCTCCTGGGCGAATGAGAAGGCGGACGTCCGTGCCTTTTGCTCCACGAATCATGCGTACGACTTCGCGTAGTTTTAGGCCAATGACATCGACCATGGGGCCACTCCCTTGAGCGATGCCAACGATAGCATCCCCTGGTTTTAAATCTTTGCTTTTAGAAGCGGGGCCACCGGCGATTAACTCCCGGATTGTGCAGTAGCCGTCTTCATCTGATAAAACGGCGCCAATACCGACAAGCGAATTGCGAATGGCGATGGAAAATTCTTCCATAGAGTCCGCAGAGAAGAAGGTAGAGTGCGGATCGTATTGATGGGTAAGGGTAGCCAAAAAAACTTCAGCAATATCGACGGCTTCGAAGTCTAACACCTTTTCTTTAAGGCGTTTGTACCTATCTTTTAATAAAGTGCGTGCTTGAGTGAGGGTTTGATTGAAGACACGGGCCTCTAAGTATTGGATATAAGCGGTTTCGGCTGTGGGTGTACGGTCCGCTTTAGTGAGCCAGATATAGCTCCAGCTAGGAAGGGGGGTGTCTTGTACGTGTTTTAAAAGGGATGTCCAGCTGCCGGGTTGAGCAATAGGGCTAGCGATGACGGTTGCCCAAAGGGGGATGTCCTGCCAGTTCGAGACACTGGGGGAGAGGGTTTCGGAATCAGGTTTTGTGCCTAAAATTTCATTTAGTAAGTCGTATTGTAAGCGATCCGTCCAGAGTGTATCGGCTTCTTCTGGTGTTAAGGGCCAAGGGTATTTGCGGCGATCGGGTATAAAGCTGCCTTCGGTTTCAAAATTAAAGGGTTGATCGAGAGTTAAGAGGACCCAATCTATCCGTTGGCTGCATTTTTCTTTGCATTGGGCAAAAATCTCGAATGCGGGGAAGAGATTGCCTTGCTTTAAATAGAAGGGGAGGGAGTCGTTGAATTGGAGCTCTAACTGCTTAATTTCGGGCTCGGTAAAGAAGAGATGGAAGGGGTCGAATTGTTCAATATAATTGCGCAAAAAAGCCCCCATATCTAGACTGGCAATAGGGGCACGGGCACAGTGGAGATTTTCCAATGCATGGTCGATAAACCGGGTCTCGGCCCGCATGGTATCTGTCGTTTGAAATACGGCGTGCTCGGGTAGTGTATCTGCCTGGGCCGTAAGCGCGAGGCCTGTTGTCAGTAGTAAGAGTTGGACAGAGCTGATGAGCTTTATGCGAAGGGGATTGAGCATGAAAGAGTTCTAAGCCTATGTGGCGATCTATTTAGAGCAGATCGCGGGCTTTATCGAGGATGGCTTTTTCTTGAGGAGTGAGCGAACCGAAGCCCTTATGGTTGATTTTATCAAGAATACGATCGACCTCTGATTTTAAATGGTGACGATTTTGAAGGTCTACTTTGTAGGAAAGTGCTGACGGGGAAGGCTTTTTTGAAAAAGGTGTTTTTTTAAGGATTTGATGTAACCAGGCACTGGGGTCACCCTGGCGAATGATGCTATAAAAAATAAAGCCTCCGAGTATACCTCCTAAGTGCGCAGAGTTGGCAATGGCGTAGTTACCGGCCTTGGATGGTAATTCACTAAATAAAAAGCCTAAAAGCTCTATGCCAATAATACCGGTTAATAGCCATTTTGGCTTCATGGTAATGGGGATGATAAAGAATAAGAGGAACGTCATAGGCTCCTCCTTATGGAGCAAGCAGAAGACGGTTAAAAGGCCGATGCCGCCAGCTGATGCGCCTATGAGTACGCTGTGGCCTTGCCAATGAACGAGGGCCCATACCAGGCCGCCCCAAAGGGCAGAGGTCATGTAGAGGGTTAATAGATTTTTTGACCCAATATCATTTTCTAACACTTTGCCTGTAAAGAAGATGAGCAGCAGGTTGAATAATATATGCCAAATGCCGCCTGCGGCGACAGGGTCGTGCAAAAGTGCGTAGGTAATAAGTGTCCATACCCATCCGCTTTTGAGGGCGATCGCTGAGAGCCCAAAAAATTCGATAATTGCCTCATTTTTGAACCATAAAATAAGGGCATTTTCGACTACATACGTAATAGTCGTTATCAAAAGAATCCACCCTACCATGGACATAGACTGTGCCCCGGGGGTAATGTTGCGCATGTAAGAGCGGTTGCCAATCATTGGGATAACAAAGTATCAAAGGTATGTTGTCTATGGAAGTTTTTTCCGATGGCTTTCTGTAAAAGGGTTTTGACAAGGACTTTAAAGTGGATCCAAAATGCCTTCATTATGGCTGATCGGACAGATAAGTGGCAAAATAATGCTTTAGGTAAATTTTACGTAGATCGTCAGTGTATTGATTGTGATCTCTGTCGTGAGACAGCGCCTGATTTTTTTACGAGATTTGACGAGGGGGGGCATTCTTATGTCTTTAATCAACCTGAGACGCCAGAAGCTATTGCTCTATGCCGTGAGGCTCTGGAGGGCTGCCCTGTAGATGCAATTGGTGAGGACGGAGAAAAGGTTTAGTCTTAAAGTTAGGGTTTGTTTTAATCAAAGCGCTTCCATAAGCTAGGAAGGAATAAGGCGAGGAGGGTATAAACTTCTAGCCGTCCTAGGAGCATACTGATAATGAGCAATACTTTGGTTGAAGCGTGAAGGTTATCAAAATTGTTGGTAAGGCCAAGTTCTGCAAAGCTAATGCCGCAGTTTACCCAGCAGCTAATAAAAGTGGAGAGGCTTCCGCTAAGGCTGAGCATGGGCTCGCATAAGCTCATCAGAGCAAGCCCTATGCACCATAAGAAAACTGATAAAATGCCGTATAAAAGCATGGAATCCCGGATAGAGGAGGCTAACACGGTTCCATTTAGGCGGATAGCATGAATACTGTGCGGGTTAATGGTGCGCCGTAGGACTGCTATTAAGACCTTCCACGCGGTGACGAAGCGGATGACTTTTAGGCCTCCGGCGGTTGAATGAGAGCACCCCCCAATGATCATCATTAAGAAAAGAATAATTTGTGTACTTCCTGGCCATAATTGATAATTGCTGGAGCCATATCCGGTACTGGTCATGAAGGAGACTGTTTGTAAAATGGCTTGTCTTGCGTTAAAAGAAGGTGTCCCGAGTGTATCATAATGAGACAAAAGGCCGGTAATAATTAAACAAGCGGTGAACAGGAGGCCTAGGTAGGTCCATAATTCTTCATTGAGTTTAATAACTCTCCACTTACCGGTTAAAAAACAGGCTAAAAGTGCAAAATTGATGCCTCCAATTATCATGAGTGTAATTAAGATCCATTGCACGAGGGGTTGGTCATTATAATGGCCGAGGCTATTGTTGAAATTCGAAAAGCCTCCGGTTGCTAGAGCTGTTCCCATATGACAGATGGCATTAAACAAGTCTACTCCGGCCCAGAGTAGTAGGAACGTAAAAGTAATAGAAAGGCTGAGATAAACTCCGATTGTGGTAAGGGCTGATTTTTGGATACGGGCAAAATCATCAACTGCGGGTTGAGCAGTAGCCTCACTGGCAAAGAGCGCTTTTCCCGTGACGCCTAATGAATTTAAAAAAGCAACAAAGAGCACGACAATCCCTAGTCCTCCTAGCCATTGGCTTAGAGCCCTCCAAAATAGAAGACTGGGGGGGAGGCTTTCGACATCAGTGAATATGGTGGCCCCTGTGGTTGTGAAGCCTGAGGCTGATTCGAATAAGCTGTTTAAAAAGGGTTGTTCCGTAAGAAAATAATAAGGGAGTGCTCCTAGATAAATGATAAAAAGCCAGGTGAGGCCAACGGTTGCAATGGCTTCTTTGCGTGTGATTACGGTGGTTGGTTTTTTACCTAATAGGATGCCTATGAAGAGGGTGACTACTGTTACGCTTAAAACTTTGAGCCATTGATAAGGGATTAAGCCGGTTTCAGGAGTACGGGATATAAAAATATCTAAAGTGGCGCAAAGCACAAAGCATAGGGCCATGATGACGGTAATAATCCGTAAAAAATGAAGGATGACCCGGTAGCGCATTGAGGGGTAGCTCTTGGTTTTTTATGAGACCGCTGCATAATGCATGATTTATGAGTTTTTGTGCGGTTGTCGCTCCTCGAGTACCGTATGTACACTCGTCACTCCGTCCTACAAATTCCTCAAAATCAAAGCATTCTGCAATCGGTCTCTCTATAATTCCGAGTGGTTAAAAATATCAAATAATGTGTGTTTTGTTGAAAATTGCTATTATGCAGCGGTCTCTTTATGTAAAGAGATCGAGGAGGGCCTCTAGGTTGGAAGCTTTTGAGGCGATCATAAGGCGGTCTCCTCCTAAGATTTGATCTTTGGGTGTGGCAATAGTTGCGTGAAATTTATGAATGAGTGCAATGATCATTGATGGTTTTGGAAGGATTAAATTGTCAATAGTGTGCCCTATGGCTGGGCTATCATGGGCTACTTTAATTTCCCATACTTTGCCTGCGCTTCCGGGTAATGATGCGAGGGGGGTATAAGGTTCCGCAGAAAGATGCCTTAATAGTTCTTTAGTAGCTGTTGAACGAGGCGATATAACTTGGTGCAGTCCTAAAGTATTTTTTAAATGGTCCAAGATAGGTTCATAGTCTGTCCTATGAATAATAATTTGTGCATGCTTCGCTCTAAGTTGTAGGGCTTGAAGGGCTGTCATAATATTACTTTCATCTTCTTTACTACAGGCGATGAAGTGATCGCAGGCATTGAGTTGCTCTTGCTCTAATAATGTACGGGAAGTGGCATTGCCTTCAATGACTTTTATAGAAGGGAAATATTCCGCAAATTGTTGGCAAAGGGTATGGTTGGGCTCGATGAGATGAATTTTGTAACGAGGATCTTTAAAGCGCTGGATTAATGAAAAAGCCGTTTGTGTAGCTCCAAATAAGATAATGTTTTGAGTGAGCGGGGTGCTACCAGGATTTAATTGTTCTCTGAAATTAAAAAGAGTTTCTGGAGGGGCTGTTAGGGTTATTAAGTCGCCTGATTGAAGTGCAGTTTCGGTTGTTGGTAATAAGAGCGATTCACCCCGAATAATGTATAAAAAGCGTACATTGTATGTGGTTTGAATATTGGATAGAGTCTTATTAATAAGAGGTGATGAGGCGTGAGTGAGTAGTTGCTGGATTTCTATATTGCCATTTGAAAAAGCTTCGAGGGCGAGGTGATTTGGGTTACGAATGAGTTTTGCAATTTCAGCAGCAGCGAGGGCTTCTGGTTGAATAAAGTGATCAATATTAAAGTGAAGTTGGTAATTGAAGTGGGTTGTTTCACTATAAATGGAATGGTGAATGCGAGCTATACCGCGGCGGGCTCCTAGGGCTTTGGCTAAAGAGATCGAGACAAGGTTGGTGCGATCGTCTTCTGTCATAGCTAGGGCATAGTCTGCTTCTTGAATGCCGGCAGCTATTAAGACTTTAGCGTCGCAGCCATTGCCTGTTATAATACGAGCGTCTGTATCTTTGTTCAGGGCTTCTGCAATACGCGCATTTTGTTCAATAGCGATGATGTCATGCCCTTTTTGGCTGAGAATATGGCATAAATAAGCGCCAATATCCCCTGTGCCGATGATAACGATTTTCATAGTGTGACCGTTAAAATAGGTTTTTTAAAGTGAGCGTAAATCGTACAGTGGTAAATCTTCCCCTTTGCCGGGCCATTGACGGAGGTTTAGACCTATGGCTTCGATGATTTTGAGCACCCATTGATTTAGGGTGAGCTCGTAAGCCAAGATGCGATAAGGTTCGGGCAAATCGGTTGTTAAGGAGAAGATGGGAGTGTTGCAATGAGTCAATAATGATTGTACCCGAGATAAGAGGGCTTTGTTTTTTTCTTCTGTATGAGCGAGCAAAATAACAAGGGGGCTATTGGCTGGGTTACCCCTCATCGAATGAAAGGGGCCATGTGCGAACCCAAGGGCTTCTTGAATGCGTACATGAGGGATGTTTAAGCCTTCTGTGAGTTTGTAGGCTAAGTTTTGAGCATATTCAATTTCTGGAGCGGCTCCGATAATTAAGATACCTTTTTGTTGAGCATGTATTAAAAAGTCTTCTGCAGGAAGGGGTAGTGCCGCTTGAAGGGCTTGTTGCAAGCAGGTCTCTAGGGAAGTTTTGCGTATGAGTTTTGGACCTAAGGGGTAGGTGCAGTGTAACCACTCTATTGCGGCTATATAAGCGGCTGCTGGCCCAACGACACGTAGTAGGAGGCCTCTTTCGGTATCTTCCCCCACGGGGACAAAGGTGACGCAGTGGCTTTGAATAAGGCTTTCTATAAGCTGGGAGCGGTCAATATCTGCTTCTGCTTGAAGTGCGGCCAAGGGAGCTGTGAATAAGACCGTATGCGCAAAGTGCCGATGATATTGTAAGGCGATGGCTGCATTAGGCGAGAGGCCTTGGGAGAAAACAACTAGCCCTGCGTGCCGTGCATTGCGTGGAGCATCTTTTAAGAAAGCGGATAACGGGCGATACTCCGCTGTGGCGCGGCTATAGGTATGTATTAAGTAAACAAGAAAGCGGGCATGCGCCTCGGAGCTACCAACGCCGGTAATGACCCAGTGGGCGTGTGAAGGGGCCGCGGTGCGTTTGCCATGGTGGGCGGCATTTTTTAAAAGATAGGGTAGTAGCCGGCTAAGTCTATCTTTTAAGAGATTGTGGCCTTTATCTTCATCTAAGGGGCTTTGCATGATGAGTAGGCTATTTTAAATCTTGAGATTCGTTTAAAAAAACCCAGTGATCGACTTCGATTTTATGATGAGCCAGAGCTTCGAGGCAGTCTTTTTTGCGGACTAAGCTAGAGGGTTCATTAAAGATCATTTGAATGGGGCCCAGGGGTAAGTGGTTTTTTAGAAGGGCTATGGCGGCATCATAATCTCGCCTATCATAAGAGATGCCTAAGGTTTCATAAGATTCGTCTGTGCTGTGACTGAACCCTTGTTCGGTCAGCATACGGTCTTCTGCATAGGCGCCAAACCCAGCCCCGCGGCCATCATTGTAAAGCAAGACGATGATGCCCTCGCCGTAATGAATGATCTTTTGTAAGGTAGATTTAAATTTCTCTCTGTTGGTTAGGTCGTTCCCCGGGAATCGGTTAAATATAGAATCACTATGGATGCGAACCATGGGACGGTCGTAAGCTTGTGGGTTGCCGTACGTTAGGACGATAAAGTCTTCCGAGGTCACGATATCGGTATAGACATGTACGCGGAACCAGCAGGGTTGTGTGAGTTTTTCTAGTAAAGGATCGTCCGGATGTTCTTTTTGATGGTGAACGAGGGCTTCTGGACGAGCTTTAATGAGAAAGCGACGATTGCGCAGTAGGCTATAGTCCTTAATTAAAGCATCTGGCCCTTCCATGAATTGGTCGATGGGCCGGCTTGCAAAGGTATCTCTAAAAATACTTTCTTCCAGTATAACTTCCCCATTAACCGGTTTTATGGGCAAAAAGTAACTGGCGACATAAACAAAGCGCTGGGCTTTTGCGAGTGAGTGAGGCTTGAAGGGGACCACCGGCTCGGGGGTGAGTACCCGCTTTAGGTGGCTTTTTTGAGGGTGTTGTAAGTTATGACCTGCTTGTTGCTTGGAGGATAAATACGTGAGGTTGTAAGGATTGGGAGGGTATTCTAACGCTTCTGTTCGGACAATTTCTACCCCGAGCTCCTGCATTGCGGTTACTTTGTCTAAGTTGTTTGTGAGTAATATAAAGCGAGTCTTAATGCCGAGTACTTGGCAGATGGGAATGATATCGTAGTAATGGCGATAATCCCGTTTTAAGCCTAAAATACGGTAAGCCTCGAAGGTGGAAATTTCGTCTCGAGAAGCTTGGACGAGCATGCGGTCCCGTGATTTTGATAAATAGCCAACGCCTCGACCTTCTTGAATTAGGTAAAATAGAACGCCTTGGCCTTGGCGTGTGATGGCTTCTAAAGCGCCTTCGAGCTGTTCGGCGCAATCACAGTCGCAGCCCCTTAATGTTTCGCTTGTAACGCAAGAGGAGTGGATCCGGCAGTGTAAGGGTTGGCCGCTAAGGACATCTCCATAGGTTAAGGCCAAAATATAGCCTTTATGGATAATATCTTGGAAGGTATGGACGATGAAGGTGCCGCATGTAAGCTTCAGTGTGCAGGTGGCCAGGTAAAGCGTTGTGCCTGCGATGGGGCGCTCAAGCGTGTTGCCGCTCAGGTTAAGTTGAAATGCAGTTTCCGCAAATGCACGCAAAGCAGGGTGAACTTGCGTTGGATTAACCGGAGGAAAGGGCGGGGGTGTTTTAGGGTAATTGTCTGCCATGGGAGCCTCCTACTTATCATGCACGCTTAGAGGAGACAGTCAAAGCATTCTCAAAGTAGCCTTAAACCTTGAGACCGCTGCAGAATGCATGCTTTATGAGTTTTTGGTCGGTTGTCATTCCCCCTGTACCGTATGTACACTCGTCATTCCGTCCTACAAACTCCTCAAAATCAAAGTATTCTGCAATCGGCCTCTAAATAATCCTAGTAATAGAAAATCTGAAAACAACGACTTTTCTTCTTAATAAGCCATTATGCAGCGGTCTTACCCTTTATATAGCAGGTGGCTGAATAGGTGAAAGGGCTGAAAGGGCGTTAAAGACTGTATTTGAGGCTTGTTGATAACGATTAGCGGCGGTTGCTCCTAAGTCGTAGTCTTTGGGGTATAAAGTCGTGCCGAAGACGAGGCTGATGCGGGCTTGTAGATTAACCCCTGTATTGGCCCTATTAAGGGCATCGTTACTCCCAAAAATACGGGTAGGAATGATGGGCACGCCTGTTTTGCAAGCGAGCATACCCAGCCCTGGCTTTGGGGGTTGAAGCTCTCCTGTTAATGACCGTGTACCTTCTAGAAAGAGCAAGAGCCCAGCGCCTTCTTTTAAAAGCTTTAGGATATACTTCATGGCACCGATATCTGAATCGGAGCCTCGCTTGTAGGGGATTCCGTTTAAGGTGGTCAAAAGCCAGTTTGTGAGGCCTGGTTTAAAGAGCGTATCCCGCGCAAAATAATGAATAGGACGAGGGATAAAGGCCCCGATAACGGGAGGGTCGATAAAACTTAAATGATTGGCTGCAATAATGAAAGGCCCCGTACGTGGGATATTTTCGTAGCCACTGCTATCGCCCCTGAGTAAGTCTTCATAGCAGGACAGCACCATTACTCGGGCTCCATCATAAAAAGTCTTTTTTAAATCGAGGGCAAGCAGGCTCATAAGATCGCTTTTTTATCGGGCAGACTCACTGCTATATAGGCAGACAATTGCTCAATGACTTGCTCCAGGGACAGGTTTGTACTATTGATGGCAATGGCCCCAGCTGGGCAGATAAGGGGGGCTGTTTTTCTCGAAGCGTCGAGGTGGTCCCGTGTGCTGATGTTATCAGTATCGGTGCCTTCGTTTGAGCGTCTTTCTTGCCGGGCTTCGAGGTCTGCTTGTAGGAAAAAACGATAGGTGGCCTCTGGAAAAATCACAGAGCCGATGTCCCTTCCTTCCATAATGAGCCCGCTAAAACCATGTGTGGCGGCTACAGTGGCCTCTCCCCGTTGATACTCCATAAGAAATTGACGGACGATAGGAATGGCCGCATAGCGGGACACTAGGCTATTGACCGCTTCTGAGCGCAAAACTGTGGCCTCTGGCAGGAGGCTATTAATGGCGATAAATGCCGAATGCTCGCGAATGATTGTGGCCAGGGGGATGTGGGCTAGAAAGTGAGCGATACCTTCCGTATCTTCAGGTGGAATATCGGCCTCTATTAAGCAATGTGTAACCGCACGGTAATGCATACCAGTATCTACATGCATGAGGTTAAATCGAGGGGCAAGTGCCCGCGCAGTGGAAGATTTGCCGGCAGCAGCCCCTCCATCTATGGCAATGATAACAAAATCGGGCTTATGCATGAGCGGTCTTTTTCAGAAGATTTAATGTTTCGAAAAAATTAGGAAAGGTTTTTCTACATACATGTGGATTTTCCAAGGAAAGCCAAGGTTTGCTTGTGTTTTTTAAAGGATAACACCCTAAGATGGCAAAAGCCATGGCGAGGCGATGATCCCCCATGGGGTTGATTGTAGCACAGAGAAGGGGCTGAGGGGTAATATGAAGGGTGTCTGCCGTTTCATGGACGATTTGCCCCAGGGCTTTGAGAGCTGTGGCAACGGCTTGGATACGGTCACTTTCTTGTGCGCGGGTATGGGCAAGGCCGGTTAGGGTGATTGGGTTTTTTAATACAGGGCTTAAGGCTGCAAACGTGATAAATGTGTCGGATATGGCTTTAAAATCGAGGGTTTTTGAAGTGATTTCAGGAATAGTGAGGCCTTTGCTAGTGAGGACCCAGTCTCTTTCATCTTGGAAAACTTGAAGGCCGTAGGGGCGTAAGGTTTGCAGAAAGGCTTGGTCTCCTTGAAGCTGGATATAGGCGCCATTTTTTATACGTAGGGTACCGCCCAAAAGAGCTGTGAGTGCGCTAAAATAGGTAGCGGCTGTGGCATCAGGCTCAACCCTGTAAGTATTGTTTGGCGGACCTAAGTAGGTGCGCGAGAGTTGATCGGTGAGGTTCTGCAAATGAGGTATGCGTATACTTCTAAAAGCATCCATCATGTGACGCGTTATTTCGATAAAAGGGGCAGAGACTAAGTCGCCTTCGAGCCTTAAGCTTAAAGGGGCCTGAGTATAAGGGCTCACAATTAAGAGGGCTGAGTAAAACTGGCTACTGATATGGCCTTCAATGGCAACTCGGCCGCCTGTTAAGCCTTTAGTTTTAAGGGTAAAGGGATAGTGCCCCTGCTGTTCATGATAAACAATATGGGCTCCCTGTTGTTCTAAAGCTTTTAAAAGGGGCTCTATCGGGCGTTTTTTGATACTGGGGTTGCCAGTGAAACAGTAAGTGCCAGCAGGGTGTAAGGCGGCTAAAGCAGGCAGAAAGCGGGCCGCCGTTCCGGCCTCTTGAACATTAATCGTAGCCTGTGCATGTGGAATGATACCTCTCTCCCCTTGAATGATGAGCGTGGTATCACCTTTATTTTCTATGATGAAACCGAGGGCCTGCAGGCCTTGAATCATAGCTTGCGTGTCATC
>JANYEO010000211.1 GCA_025363025.1 Opitutia bacterium | reverse complement strand
CCATGACAAAAAATTCTCCCGCTAGCTCTAGGCTACGGCTCTCCATTTGACGGAGGATTTTTAAGTATTGAGTCGTAACGGTCGCAATGGGGATGTCGTAGATATCGAGTTCATCCCGTTTAAGTAAATATAAGAGCAGATCAAGCGGTCCTTCAAATGCCGGCAATTGCACAGGGTGCTCCAGGGCTGTTTGAAGGTTATTTGGTAAGAAGACCGATTGCATAACACCTTTCTTTTGAATTGTCACTCTGCCCTAAGCATTCCTCAAAATCATGTACGATGAGATCGCTGCATCATATATTTTTTTAAACAAAACGCAGAAGATTTCAAATTTTTAATTTTTGCGATTAATATCTGATTGAGAGACTGCTGCCAGAATACTTTTATTTTGAGGAATTTGTAGGACGAAGTGACGAGTGTGCTAAGGCACTCGAGGAACGACAACCGCCCAAAAACTGAAAAGAAAGGTATTCTGGCAGCAGTCTTAGATTTATAGGTCTACGAGAGCTACCTTCATGCCGATTTCCCAGCCTTTTTCACGAGTGGCTCCTTCCAGCCGTGCTAGGTAAGGTTCGAGGATCCACGCATTCCCAAGGCGCAGCCAGTAGCTATAAGACTGTTCTGTAAAGGCACTGCGGCGAATATCGTAGCGCACCGTTACTTTAATACGGTTACGTTCGTTAAAGGCAAAAGAGCCTGAGGCCCAATATTGGTTAGCCTGGTTTTGCAGGAAGGCCGTTCCTAGGCTTACTTGCCAGCGCTTTCCATCAATTATTTGGAAGCCTGTATTAATCTCCTTAAGCGTCATGCGCTCAGGGTCAATCCGGCTAAAGAGGCGTACATTCAGCCAATCCCAAGGGAAGAGGCCGAGCTCTGTATAAAAGTCCGAAAACATGCGGTCATACGGCTCCGGGTTAAAGCGTATGTCTTGGTATAGGTCCAAGCTCGCCAGGGAGCGGCTGCCGTAAGTGGGGCTGCGGGTTTCGAGAACGTTTTGCAGTCCAAAGCGCAGTACATTGGTGCCCACCATATGGTCCACATCTCGGCGTTCTCCTAGGTCTAGGGTTTGAGGGTAGGGGCTGAAGAGGTTATCATCTAGTTTAGGGAGGCGGTCTTTCCCTTGGTCTGCATGGGGGATGTAGCGGTATTGGACCAATGGGGTTAAGTTGTGGCGCAGGCCATCAATCCCCCAACGTGCGTTCGATACATCCCATAAGCCGTGGGCCTTAAAGACAGCGTCAGCCCCTATTTGGCCTAAAACACGTGTATAATCACCTCCTTGTTTCGCAAGTGTGGCCCCATGGATGTCTTGATAATGGGTCAGGCGGACGCCCACAACCGGAGTCACCGTTAGCCAGCCTCCTTTGGGTGAGAATGGGCAAAAGAGCCCATAATAAGTGTCAAAGCGCGTGATCGATGTTTTTGCACCTTGGTTTAATAGGGGCGTTTTTTGTAAGTGGGCCAAAGCGGCATCAAATTGTTGATAAATGCCCGATTGCCCTATTTGAGCGGGGATCCAGTTAAAAGAAACTTCAGGTAGTCGTTCTACATAATGCTGGAAGGTGTTGGGCCGTGGCCGGGTAAAGATGGTTAGGTAATAACGATTGTCTTTATAAGTCCCTTCAATGAAGTTGTCGGGCTCTTGGTTATTGCGGAAGTAGTCTGGCCGAAAGTCCCGTGTTACGTAAGAGTCGCTTAAATAGTCAATTTTTGCTGTAACGGTCACCGTGTCTAGGGCCTTTATTTTTTCACGTACGTGGACGAAGCGGCGGCTTTTGCCAATGGGTTGTTTCTCTATATCCAGTCCGCGGTCCCCTCTATCATTAATAAAGCCACTGTCGAGTTCTCCTATGGCCGAAAACCCTTTTTGCTGAATATTAGACCGTAACGCTGGCCCTACCATGAGGCCCCGCTTTGCATAATAATCCAGTAACGCTCCGGCTTGGAAGCCTGGCAAAAGGGTAAAGAGGGTGGTAGTGCGGGCATATCCGCCGAGGTCCTTGCGGTAGCCTATTTTTGCATCTAGGCTAAAGGGCCGTTCAAACGTACGTGCCCGTAGGTAAGGTAAGTAAAAGAAGGGAACTTTCCCTATTCTAAAAACGGCATGCTTAACGGTAATGCTTTCTTCTTCTGAGTTATAGGTAACTTTTTGGCACTTAATATTGGGGGAAAAGCAATCCGGCTCTTGCCAATAGGCGGTGGCTTTTTCGAAGCAGAGGGAGTCTGCATTGCCTTGCAAATATTGCCCTTCCATAAATAAGGGGGATAGCGCCAGGCGAAAGTTTTCCCCCACGAGGTCTTTTTCTTCTAAACGGTAGCCTACATGGGGCGCAATTAAGCGAAAGGAGGAGGCTCCTACCTGTACATGCCC
>JANYEO010000209.1 GCA_025363025.1 Opitutia bacterium | reverse complement strand
GATGACAGAGGCAATGAAAATGAGGTGAGCTTTTTCCAGCAGTATTTTATAGTTAATAAGGGATATACCTATATAAACTATGGCTCCGACAAAAAGCCAAACCACTTGGGCTATCCAGCGGTTTCCCCCGATATAGCTTTCGGCTGAGTGGATAGCTGAAACCCCCATAAGGCCAAGTAAGAGCATGCAAAGGGGGCCGATGGGGTCGATCGGTAGTTGCAAGGCACGTGATAAAGCCGCTGTGTAGTGTTTTTTGAGTTCGCTAAAATGAAGAGGCGGCATGTGGGAGCAACAGATCGTCGTGATAACTTTTAGACAAGTTTATCTTTTAGATGTTTTTTTAGAAGCGCATCAATCTCAGGACGCAAGGGAAAAGAGGGAGCAGCACCTGGTTTTGTAACCGCTAGTGCAGCGGTACAATTGGCAAAGCAAACGGCTTTATACATATCATTTGGGTTTTCTATTAAGGAGGTCGTGAGGCCGCCTATAAAAGCGTCTCCCGCTCCGGTAGTGTCGATAACTTTTACAGGAATTGCGGGTAAGTAGAAATACTCCGTAGGAGAGGATACAAAGACTCCTTTTTCCCCTAGGGTTATGATGACATGATCGATTTTTAAAATACGACAGGCTTGGTGGATAGCTTGATGAGGCAGGGTTGATAAATCGGCCAGGATAGAGGCAGTGTCAAAGCCTGGCTCTATTTGGCTGATAAGTTGGGCAAATTCGCCTTCATTAGGGACGATAATGTCTGTGTGTTTTAGTATTTCAGGTGGGAGGTGCTTGGGCATGGGGGCAGGGTTTAACAGGGTGCGGGCCCCTGCTTGTTTTGCCCGTTTAAAAATGCCTTCGACTGTTGTTAGCTGGGCCTCTAGGGGGCAGATGATTATGCTCGCTTCATTTAATAAGGCGTCCGGTACGTCTTCGCTGGTGAGGAGTAGATTGCTGCCGAGGGCCACGATAATTTCGTTTTGGCCGGCACTGTTAACCATGATAGCGGCAGTTCCGGTAGCGGCTTCTGTTTTTTCAACTAAATGGATAGTTAAGCCTTCATTTTTTAAGAAAGTATGGGCGGCGGCTCCAAAAGGGTCTTTCCCCACGGCACCGACAAATGTAGCATGAGCCCCTGCACGCACTGCAGCTACGGCTTGATTGCTTCCCTTGCCTCCCGGATTCATGTGAAAAGTGCCGAGAACCGTTTGGCCAGGGTAGGGGAAGTTAGAGGTTTTCCAGGATAGGTCTTGGTTGTAGCTACCAACGATTAAGACTTTTCTAGATAGGGACATAGATAGAGGTGAAACAAAAAAAGATCGTGCTTGAAAATAAGAGGCCAGAAGGCCAACGTTTTGGCAACACTCAGACATCCCCTTTATTATCCATAATTATGGCCTTGCATGTTGTCAATCACCCGGTCGCTGCTCATATTTTAACGCTTTTGCGCAATAAGGCGACTGAGCCGGCCCGTTTTCGTACACTAGCAGCTCAATTAACTTATTTTTTAATTATTGAAGCAACGCGGCATGCAGCAACAGAGGTTGTCTCAGTGGAGACGCCCTTAATTCTATGCCCGGGCGTGCGGGTTGCAGAACCTTTGGCGGTTATTCCTATTCTGCGGGCGGGGCTTGCCATGTTGCAACCGATTTTGGACCTCATGCCGGATGTATGTGTAGGGTATTTAGGGTTGGAGAGGGATGAGACAACCGCACAGGCTCGTTCTTATTATTGTAAGTTGCCAGTATTGGTTGGGAAGCGGGTGGTTATTGTAGACCCCATGCTAGCGACAGGGGGCTCGGCTAAAAAAGCAGTAGAGCAAGTGAAAGCCGCTGGAGGCAAAAATATTACGATGGTATCTGTGGTTGCTGCTCCCGAAGGCGTTCAGGTTTTAGAAAGTGCTTTTCCTGATGTGGATATTTATACAGCGGGCCTGGATAGCCATTTAGATGAACATAAGTATATTGTCCCAGGATTGGGTGATTTTGGGGACCGGCTTTTTGGAACTTAAATCACTCCTTGTTCTTTTAAAGCATGGGCAATGGATTGAGCCAGTTTTTGTCGGCTGGCTTCATCTAAATGAACACGGTGGGGGTCAAAAAAATGATGACTGCCTTGGATGAGGTTATGAAAGTCAAAGCAGGGTAGGTTGAGCGTTTCGCAGGATTTTTTGTAGAGCGCGATACGACTTTGAATGGAATGGGCATAATCATCCCCTGCTGCTACTTGAATAGTCTTTAGATCTATAGGGGTGATAAAGAAGATTAAGTGTGGAGCGTATTGCTTAGCAGTAAACTTAAGTTGTTCGAGTGCACTCAATAGATCTCCTTCACTCATGGGTTGGTTGACCTTTAGCTCTTGGCACGTTTTTAAAATCGTATAGGGCTCTAGATCTGACGTCCTTGATTTGGATGGAGAGACTTCCCATGTTGGTCTGCCGGATCCTTTATATTCTTTTAAAGCGGCGAATTCAAAGAGAGTGAGTAATGATAGGTGTTTTTCCGTTTGAAATTGAATGCGGCGCTCCCATATTTTTTTGCGAGCAGGTTCTTCTTCCCAAGCTAAGATCACGGGATTGAGTTCAATGATGATCGCTTGGTAGGGTCCTTTGCGAGTAGTTCCTAATAATTGTAGTAATTGATTAAAAGCCCTTAATTGTTGTCCGGGGTGAGACGCGTTTAGGATGGGGATATTTAAAATTTCACCGAGAAAATCAGCAATAGAAGTCCAGTGTTTGTCTTTTTTTGTATCCC
>JANYEO010000187.1 GCA_025363025.1 Opitutia bacterium | reverse complement strand
AGATTGCCCCCGCCATAGCCAATCCCCTGGCCTGCTTGGCGGACACCATCTGTAAGAACCAGAACGCGAGGCCCTCCAAGCCCGCGAATACTAAAACCTTCTTGCCAATAATTGGAAGACGTATTGGCCCCTTGACTAGAAGAATACGGCTGCCCTGCTTGGGCGAGGCCCATATTGGGTAAACGTTGGAGCGCCGCCTCGAGGCTCGAATAAACCGTCTCATTTAAAACATCAGCGGATAAAACGCTCACTGCCTGAGGCACATCCAGAGGATCCTGCGCCCAACCCCTCGTGGCGGAGACAACAACGCGGACATCGTCTTCTGCCGTAGGGCTCATAACGGCCGCATGCGGTACCGCATCTGCCAAGAGAAGGGTCGAAAAACCGAAAAGCGCGATGCCGAATAGGGAGGTTTGCCCAAAATGCATTTTCATGAGGTCAAAAAGAGAACAACGAGACGGCGAGTTTTTCCTTTACACCCCAAGAGTCAAACCCATTCTTCTAGATCAACAGATCGTTATTTCAATATACAAAGGCCTTATCACGGTTATCAGTTATGTTTTCTGAATGGTTCCATAAAGGGGGTATGCTCATGTGGCCGCTCCTGTTTTGCTCGATTATCGGTTTTGCGATTATCGCGGATCGCTTCTGGGCATTTGCCTGGACGCACCTGGCCTTTCGACGCTTTATAACCAAGCTCAAGGCGCATTTGCGGTCTAAAACCGCCCGGAAGCGCCCGGCTTGCCTCTCCAGCCGCCCAGCCTCGGCCAGTGTTATCACGGCCATCTATTACGATTATTTAAAAGAGCCCCATGCAAAACGGGCAGAAGCCCTAAAGCGTGAAGGCCTACGCCACCTAGAAGAGCTAGGGGTACGCCTCAAGATGTTAGCCGCTATTGCTCAAGTGGCCCCGCTCCTGGGCTTACTGGGAACGGTAACGGGGCTTGTGGCCTCCTTCCAGCAAATCCAAACCATGGGGGGACGCGTTCAACCAATGGACCTTGCAGGTGGTATTTGGGAAGCTTTAATTACAACTGTGGTAGGGCTCTCCATTGGCATTCCCTGCTTACTGGCCCACCAATACTTCCAGGCAAAAATTGACCAACGAGCCCACGAAATGACAGAAACCGTCAGTGAGCTGGACGAAATTTTTGCCCACGAGGAAGCCCCTACTGAAATTAGCGATGGCCTGTAGGAATACTATTACAATTAAGCAATACTGCATGCGCTGGACTATAAAAAAATCCCTCGCAGAATATCTTGATTTTCAGGAATTTGCAAGGCGGAGCGACGAGTGTACTAAAGGTACAGGGGGAGAGACAACACCGCAAAAACTCAAAAGCAAGGTATTCGGCGGAGGATTTTATGGCTATTGATTTTAAACGTCCTAAAGCCCAGGCACCTGTGATCGAGCTTACCTCCCTCATCGATATTATCTTTCAGCTCCTCATTTTCTTTATGATTAGCTCGAGCTTCCTCTACCCCTCCCTGGGGCTCGCATTACCTAGGCTTGATGACTCCGCACCTACCCCCTCAGCCCAACCATTGACCCTCAGCCTAGAGGCGGATGGCACGCTTCATTTAAACCAGCTCACCCTAAGCGAAACAGAGCTAGAAGCTACTTTACGTCAAAAACTAGCAGAAAGCGGCACCCAGGCGCTCCACTTTAGGGCAGATCGTAGCATTCCCTACGAGAAAGCCCTTCAAACCTTGCAAACAGCCGGGAAGGCCGGAGTGACGCAATTAAACTTTATTTATCAAACAGCTGAATAAAGCGACACCCTTCTGATTTTTACCATTATGATGCGCACTATGCATTTAGGCTCACAACGCACACTAACATTTTTACTATGGATTGCGTTTTCTATCTTCGTCCACTTTGCCCTCACGTGTGCGCTGTGCCACCCTATTCAAGCAAAGCCGGCTCAATTTGTGTTAGAAAATACTATAGAGGCCATGAGTGTTGAAGCCTCTTTTATCCCCACTGTAAAAGCAGCGCCTAAAGTAACCGAAGCCGTCAATACCCCTGAAGCAATCGTTATTCCGGAACCCATTATTCAAAGCTTAGAAAGCACCCTAACGGCTCCCACAGCCCCTCCACAGCCAGAACCAACGACCCTACCCCTCTCCCAAAACCGGCCGATTGAAAGCGCGCCGGTTTTTTCATCTGATAATCAGATCTTTGAAAAGCAACCCTCTGAAGGAGAAGCCGGGGCCATCCATAGCTTAGCCATTAATGGGGCCCCTGAAGCCGCGGCTTACTGTGCGCCTGGCATTGCACGGAACCCTCGCCCCCGCTACCCCACAGGAGCTAGAGAAATGGGGCAAGCCGGCGAAGTACGCTTGCAGGTAGACATTGACGAAAAAGGCCGCCCTCAAGCCGTGTCTGTTTTAAAAAGCACGGGCTACCCCTTATTAGATGACCGTGCACGGGAAACGGTGCTTAAAAAATGGCGCTTTACCCCGGCAACCCACAGCGGCCGCCTAGTTAGCAGCCGCTTGAACATCATCGTGGAGTTTGTACTGAGCGATATTCTTTAATAAAATCGCTATTTTATCGCTTTCTATCGCTGGAATTATTGAGAGGCCGGCTGCAGAATACTTTAATTTTGAGGAATTTGTAGGACGAAGCGAGCGAGTGTGCTTTAGTACTCGAAGAGCGACAACCGACCAAAAACTCAAAAGAAATGCATTCTGCAGCGGTCTATTTAGTTGGATCCCAAAAGAGCCTCACCCAGTAACCCATCTGTATTATTAAGGCCTTTAAGGGGAATCACTTTTTTGGCCCCCAGTAGCTCCATTTGGGCCTCAATTAAAATAAGGGTCGTTAATAATTGAGCCTCAAAACCTGCAGCTCCACTCATTTTAGCATAAGGCTTTATTTCTCCATCCGTTTTGCCAACTAAAAGTTTAATGCCTGCTTTAATCCCTTCTAGGTCATAATAATCTAAATCTCTATGAGTTGCGTAATTAGAGAAAAATAACCCAATCGCCGTTTGCACGGGACCGAGCCCATAAACAACGCCTCCATTATGCTGTAAGACTTTTTTAGCGCTTTCTAAATCAACGGCGTCATAGCCTTTTTTAGCTTGTCCATCAAGATCTGTCCCTTGGCTAAGCAACGTTTTTGCCAAATCTAAAGATTGCGCGACTTGTGCCTCAGTCAGTGGGTTAGGGCTCCCCTTATCCTGCACATCCAAGCGGTTTAAAATAGTGCGTAAAAC
>JANYEO010000179.1 GCA_025363025.1 Opitutia bacterium | reverse complement strand
CTTTTATCTATTAACGAAGCGTCATGATTAATCCTTCAAAAGTGGCCGGACCTCGCTGGTTCGCCGTCCAGACCCTCTCTAATCAAGAGGCGAAGGTGAAGCGCTACGTGGAGAAATTCGTCGAAGTCGAAGAATTGGGAGAGTTTGTTTTTGAAGTTTTGATGCCGGTTGAGACCGTTACAGAAATCAAAAATAGCAAAAAAATCCAAAAGCTTCGCAAGTTTTACCCAGGTTATGTGTTTGTTCACATGTGCTTGTACGACGAAACGGGTACCATTCAGCAAAAACCATGGGCCTTTGTCCGTAATACGGAAGGGGTCATTGGCTTCGTAGGGGGAGACCGCCCCACACCGCTCAAGGAAGATGATATTAAGCGTATCATTAACCAGGTACACGAATCTAAGGGCAAAGAAGTGCCTAAGGTTCAATTTGCCGTAGGCGAACAAGTAAAAATTACCGATGGACCCTTCTTGAATTTGACGGGTCAAATCGACGAGGTAGACCCCCAACGAGGGCGCCTTAAAGTTTCTGTATCAATTTTTGGACGTTTTACACCGGTTGAGCTTGAATACTGGCAGGTAGAACGTTTAGAGGAATAGCCCTTAATCATCTTTTCGACATGGCCAAGAAAGTAGTAGGTAAAATTAATTTGCAGTTACCAGCCGGCGCGGCTAACCCCGCCCCACCCGTTGGCCCCGCTTTGGGGTCCCACGGGGTGAACATTATGGCTTTCTGCAAGGAATTCAATGCAAGGACTAAAGATGATGCGGGGATGATTTTCCCGGTCGTTATTTCGGTATATGCCGACAGGTCCTTCACGTTTATTTTAAAGTCGCCACCGGCGGCCGTGCTCCTCAAGAAGGCAGCCGGTATTGCCAAGGGGGCTGCTGTTCCTAACCGTGATAAGGTAGGAAAAGTAACAAAAAAACAAGTCCTAGAAATCGTCCATAAAAAGATGAAGGACCTTAACGCTTCAGACGATATGGCTGCTTGCCGTATCATTGAAGGAACCGCCCGCAGTATGGGCATCGAAGTGATTGGGTAATAGGGGGACATATGGTAAAATCAAGTAAACGTTACAAAAAAGCGGTCGCATCGGCCGATTTAACTAAGCGGTATGCATTAACAGAAGCGTTCACGCTTTTGCAGGGCATGCCCCCCGTCAAATTTGACGAAACAGTGGAGCTTTCGGCTCACCTCGATGTAGACCCGAAGCAAAGCGACCAAATGGTGCGCGGTACGGTTGCCCTGCCTCATGGGAGTGGTAAAACCGTTAAAGTGCTTGTCTTTACCGACAACCCAGAAGAAGCCTTGGCTGCTGGGGCAGACTTTGCAGGTCTCGATGATATGCTTCAAAAAGTTCAAGAGGGCTGGTTAGGCTTCGATGTCGCCATTTCCACAACTTCTGCAATGAAGCAAGTACGGAGCGCTTCCCGTGTTTTAGGACCTCGTGGCTTAATGCCGAATCCTAAAAGCGGCACCGTGACCGATAACATCGCTGAAGGTGTGCGTGCGGTGAAAGCTGGGCGGGTAGAATTTAAAATGGATAAGACAGCCAACCTCCACATCGTGGTGGGTAAACGGTCTTTTTCTGCTGAAAATTTAGCGGCTAATGCCGTGGCTGCCATTGAGGCTTTGGGGCGTTCGCGTCCAGAGTCGATTAAGGGCAAATTCATTTCGAGCCTCGCTATCAGCTCTACCATGAGTCCTAGTGTGACCCTCGATTCCAAAGAATACAGCAAATACTAAGGAGCTATTTTCATGAGGCCAGAAAAACAATATTTGATTCGCGAAGTTAACCAGCATTTAGATAAGTCTGATTACGGCTTTGTTGCTGACTTTGCCCGTGTGACGGTTGCTGACACAGCTGCCCTGCGAAGTGCGCTTACCCCCCTTGGGGCTGAGTTTCACGTTGTAAAAAATACCCTCTTGAAGGTGGCCATGCGTGAGCGCAATATGCCGGACATGTCCGCTATTCTCCTCGGGCCAACGGCGATTGTTACTGGCGGCAGCAGGACTTCCGAAGTCGCGAAAGCTTTAACGCAGTTTATTAAAGATAAAAATAAGGGCGCAGTTAAAGGCGGCTTTATGTCAGGCCGTTTTATCTCTGCAGAGGATGTAACCACGCTTTCTAAGCTCCCAAGCCTGGAAGTGATGCAAGCCCAGCTCCTCGGGCTCCTCAATACACCAGCACAGCAATGTGTACGCGTTATACAAGCAGTTCCAGCCGGCCTCCTCAATGTTTTGCAAGCGCACGTTAGCGCCCAGGAAACGGCCGCTTAATCTTTTTTGGCAAAGGCGTTTATTCGGTTTTGCTATTCTAACCCATCAATAAATCACTCAACGGGTAATGTCTGTTAGGCTCGGTTAGGGACTTCGATGTTCCTTAAACGAATCGCTTTGGCGACGCTAACCATTCCAGGAGATTACAAATTATGTCTACCATCACTAAAGATCAAGTCATCGATTGGCTCAGTAACCAATCCGTTATCGAAATTGCAGGCCTTGTAAAAGACCTCGAGAGCAAATGGGGCGTAAGCGCCGCTGCTCCCGTTGCCGCCGCTGCTGCTCCTGCAGCTGCTGATGCAGCCCCTGCGGAAGAAAAAACCGAATTTGACGTTATTCTTCTCGAAGCGGGTGCCAACAAGATCAACGTTATTAAAGCTGTTCGCGAGATTACCGGTCTCGGGCTTAAAGAAGCTAAAGACCTCGTTGAAGGCGCGCCTAAGACCGTTAAGGACGCTGCAACTAAAGATCAAGCAGCTGAATTCAAGAAGAAGCTTGAAGAAGCCGGCGCTAAAGTTCAGATCAAGTAAATCTGCTTATACACTTAGCACAGTTGCCGTTTGGCATAATGTTTCCGGGTTCGGCCAATGGACGAGCCCGGTTGGTTGCTTTCAGGTTTGTTAAAGGGTTAGAAGGCTGGCGGGCTTTGCTAACACCTTTCTTTTTAATCTAACCGCCACTTTGCAAGCGCACTCGTATGTCTGATCGTAAGAGCTTCGGTAAGATCCGGGAGGTCATTCAACCCCCAAATTTGATCGAGAACCAGATCAACTCCTACTTGGAGTTCCTGCAAAAAGATATTTTGCCCAGTAAGCGGCAATCAGTTGGGCTAGAGGCGGTTTTCCGCGAGCTTTTCCCAATTGAAAGCTATGATGGGCGCTCCGTCTTGGAGTACTTGTCTTGCACCATTACCGGGCCTAAGAGCACCGAGATGGAATGCTTGCGTGAAGGCACGACTTATTCGGTCTCTTTGCATGTGCAGCTGCGGTTGCGCGAAGAGGGCGTCAATAAGGACGAAGAAATTTATATGGGGGAAATCCCCATGATTACAGAGCGGGGCTCATTTATCATCAATGGGGCTGAACGCGTTGTAGTAAGCCAGTTGCACCGTTCTCCTGGTATTTGCTTTGAAGGGGTGCCTCATACCAGTGGAAAAATCCTCCATTCTTTCCGCGTTATCCCTGACCGTGGGACGTGGATCGAGGTACAGTTTGATCAAAACGACTTGCTGTATGTTTATTTAGACCGTCGCCGTCGCCGTCGCAAATTCCTTTTGACGACCTTCTTGCGGGCGCTAGGTTATAGCGGAGATGGGGACATTCTTAGCCTATTTTATGAGATCCAAGAAACGACGCTGAAAGCGCTTTTGGGTCAAGAGAATGTTTCGAATTTAGTTTTAGTTGAGGATATTGTTGATGCGGAGCGGGGGATTGTTTTGGCCCGTGCATTTGATCCTTTGACTAAGACGGGGCTGCGGGCCTTTGAAAAGGCGGGTATTGCAAAAATCCGGGTTATTGATACTACCGTGGATGAAGGGGCAATTGTCCGGAGTCTTAAGAAAGACCCAACGCGGAATGAAGAAGAAGCCTTGCGTGATATTTATAAGCGTTTGCGCCCAGGGGAGCCGCCTACAGCGACTAATGCACGGTCCTTACTCAAGCGCCTCTTCCAGGACCCTAAGCGTTACGATTTAGGCCGTGTAGGCCGTTATAAGCTCAATCAAAAATTGGTGCTCGAAGTGGATATTGAAGAGCGCACCGTGAGCGTAAATGATATCGTCGCTGCCGCCAAGTACCTGTGCCGTCTTAAGCGTGGCGATGGGATGATTGACGATATTGACCATTTAGGAAGCCGCCGTGTCCGTAATGTAGGTGAGCTATTGGCTAACCAATGCCGTGTAGGCCTTGCCCGTACCGAGCGGTTGGTTAAAGAGCGTATGACCCTTTACGATCAAAGCGTAGACTCTGTCACGCCGCAGAAATTGATCAACCCAAAGGCGCTCACAACGGTTATCCGCGACTTTTTTGCGCGTAGCCAGTTGTCCCAGTTCATGGACCAAATCAACCCACTTGCAGAGTTGACGCATAAACGGCGTCTTTCCGCACTGGGGCCTGGAGGGCTTAGCCGTGATCGGGCCAGTTTTGAAGTCCGCGACGTTCATCCGTCTCACTATGGTCGTATTTGCCCCATTGAGACGCCTGAAGGTCAAAACATCGGTCTTATCAATTCGCTCAGTCTTTATGCGCGGATCAATGAATTTGGATTTATTGAAACCCCGTATCGTAAAGTTAAAAACGGCTTGGTGACGGATGACGTGCATTACTTGAATGCCGACCAAGAGGAGAATTACATTGTTGCGCAGGCTAATTCTGAGATGGACAAGAAGAGCCATCTTGTGGGCCGTGTGATGGTGCGTCGCCGCGACGAAGTTTTTGAAGCAGACCCGGCTCAGGTAGATTATATGGATGTGTCGCCTAAGCAGCTGGTTTCGGTTGCGGCGGGGCTCATTCCCTTTTTGGAGCACGATGACGCCAATCGGGCCCTCATGGGGTCGAACATGCAACGCCAAGGGGTGCCCCTTTTAACCAGTGAGTCTCCGCTTGTTGGTACGGGCATTGAAGGTCGTGTGGCTGAAGACTCTAAGGCCGTTGTGGTGTCTTTGTCTGAAGGGATTGTCGCTTACGTAGACGGTCAGCATATCATTGTTACCCAGGACGGTAAACTGCCGGCCCGCCTCGAGCGCGAAATGCGCAGTGAGGAAAAGAAAGGGGTCTTTGTTTATGACCTACGTAAGTTTATGCGGTCTAACAATGGCACGTGCTTTACACAAAAGCCGATTGTTGTCAAAGGGCAGCCCATTAAACTCGGGCAAGTATTGGCCGATGGGGCCAGCACGCAAAACGGAGAGCTTGCTTTAGGGAAGAACGTTTTGGTGGCCTTCATGCCTTGGAACGGTTATAACTTCGAAGACGCGATCCTCCTGAGTGAAGATTTGCTCCGGGACGATGTATTTACCTCTATTCATATTGAAGAATTTGAAGTGACGGCTCGTGATACGAAGCTAGGACCAGAGGAAATTACACGGGACATCCCGAATGTCGGGGAAGAAGCGCTTAAAAACTTGAACCGCGACGGGGTTATCTGCGTTGGGGCTGAAGTTAAGCCGGGCGATATTCTAGTCGGTAAAATTACGCCTAAGAGTGAAACTGAACTAGCTCCGGAAGAAAAACTGCTTCGCGCTATTTTCGGCGAGAAGGCTGCGGATGTTAAAGATACTTCCTTAGTCGTTCCTTCGGGTATTTACGGCATCATCATGGATGTCAAGGTATCGAGCCGGGTAGATGGTGAGAAAGAAAAACTTTCGCCTTCAGACCTTCGTCGTCAGGCCAAAAAAGTCAGCGAAGAATTGCGGGGCCAGTCTGACAGGCTGCGGGAAGAGTTGACTGAGGCACTTTCTAATATTCTCTTAGG
>JANYEO010000156.1 GCA_025363025.1 Opitutia bacterium | reverse complement strand
AACGAATGCGACCGGCACAAGCGGCAACTCCAACCAGGCTTCGGCCACGCCGACTAATGGCGTACCCCTCGCGCCCACCGGTCTCATGGCAACCGCCGGCAACTCACAGGTCGCCCTCTCGTGGACGGCTTCGAGCGGCGCAACCAGCTACAGTGCCCTGCGTTCAACTATTAGCGGCAGCGGCTATGTCATCCGTAGACATATTTTCTGGGTTCGCACTAAAGTTGGTAGCTGTTTGCCCGCTGCCTTTTCCCGCAGTGGACAAAGAAGCGGTGTTGCCGGCAGGGAGAGGTTGCGGGATTTGCCTGTTTTTAATAGAGTCCATAGCCGTTAAATTTTAGGGTATACTGTTTTTGAACGCCCGGTTGAAGGGGCTTCAGCTTCTGGGGACAGGAAGGAGAGGGCCAAGTTGCTCGCTTTGCAGGCTTCGGCAAAAATGGTGTATAATTGGTCTTCGAGCTCGGGCGTTAATTTACCGTTACTCCTTAAATTTTCAACGGCTTCAAATTGAGTTTCGAAGGCCTTCCAGTCTGCTTGTAGGGCGTTGGCCGAGGCTTCCGCTTCTTGGGTAATGGCTTGAAGATCAATCGGGTTAGAGTCTGCCATTGGGGGGAATAGGGGGGTAGCCATGATCAGTAAAGGTTAGAAGTTGCCATAAATGGTTGAAGCCATGCGGCTGTTGCCTTGAAGCGTGTTGGAGGCGAATTGAAGCCATTTTTGCAGCATGGAGTTCGCCTGGGAGAGCTCGGTCGTCAATTGGTTGGACTTTTGAGTGGCCAGTTGAACGCCATTGCTAATAGTGGTGAGGTTAGCACTGATAGTCGCCGAATTCATGTTACCATCCTTGGTGGTTGAAGCAGTAGGGAAGCCGAGGTTGTTCATCTCATGTACATAGGTACCGGTTTGGCTGTTACTAATTTCGTCATTCGCATTGCTTAGGAGAGGGCCTTGCGCAGCGGTCATGCTTGCCATTAAGTCATTGCAGGCACTAACGTATTTAGTGAAGCCCATGGAGGCTTTTGTCAGCATGGTGACTAAGTCTTTCATGTTATTAATGTTGGTCATTAAAAACAGGCTGAGCAGCTCGTTTGTGCTCATTGCCCCGAGGGATTGTAAGCTATTAAAAGCAGTGACTCCGATCACTTCTTTCTTCGTTAGTGCAGGGCCGTGACCTAAGCTCTTTGTAATAGTTTCACTTGATTCCAGGAGAGGAGACAGGATCTTCATCTCTGAAGTCGAAGCTGTGCTGAGTTTTTTGCTGCCTTGAGCTATCGTAGTGATTTGGCTATTAAGCCCCTTATTAATTGCTTGCAGCGGAGCCGTTAAGGACGATGAGGTACTTAAGGGTAAGGGTATAGTGGGTATGTTGGCATTTGGTATGCGTTTATTGATAATACCTGCTAAGCGATTAAAATCGTTAACTGCCCCCCCCATCGGGATTGTTTTGCCGCTTGGGAGTTCTATATTAAGTGTACTAAGGTCAGCCGTTGCAGAACTAGTCGCTGAGGGTGATTGATGGGTTGATCCCTTCAAAGCTTTTTCGATATTAGTACCTAAGGCTGAGAGTTGGGTTAGGAGTAAGCCATTAGTCGCAGTTGCCTTAAGTTGGCTAGCCGCCCCGCTCACATTTGTCGTTTGGGCAATATTGGAGGTAAGGGCTGCTGTATCAATGGGGCTAGTATTGGCAGTTGGCGCAGGCCCTCCGAGTGGAGTAATCGGGAGCGAAGCGGGTTGCTTTGGGATTTTTGGAATATCGCCCATAATAAAAATAGTTAGGTGGCTCTGGATTAAGCCGGAGACAGTTGAGCTTCTTCTTTAGCGCGCTCGAGGGTTTCGATAATGGCCGAGGCCAGGGTTTGCTCGTCTTCAGCAGACAGGGCGCCTTGTTCGCGCAGGCCATCAATAGCGGTTAAATTGGCTTCTACTTGTTGCCACAACTGCGTGCTTTCTTCTTCTATAAGGGCTGCGTCGCCCAGGGTAGTTTCGAGGAGGGTAATATGGGCCTCTAGTTCCGTATCGCCTTCTGCCCATTCATGAATGTCTTGGAGCCACACGGCGTCTTCTGGGGGTATTATCATGATAGGGGTTTAGCTTAAAGGTAAATTTTGGAACGTTTTTCTGGGCCTCCATTTTTGATATTAGGCACTTCTATAGCTCCGGGGAGTTTTATCAGTTCTGCGAGAGCTTCCGGGTTTAATAAATTGCCTGTAATATCTTTTTCGATGGTAGCTACTTGATCTTTAACGGCTTGAAATTCAGGATGTTCTTTTTGCAAGATAGCAAAAATGCGTTTTTGTTTTTCATCGGTATAGCCTACGCCTGCTTCAATTGCTTCAATTTGTGCTTTGAGGCGCTCTGCTTCTTGAGTTGCTTTTATTAAGTTAGCGCAAGCTTCTTCCGAAGCTTTAACGACGGGTTGAATATCGACAACAAAAGAGGAGGCATCGGCCATGATGGGGGTAAGGCGATTAGGGGTTCTTAGCTAACAGTATGCTTTTTGTAGCTTAACGTCAAGGGTTGCTCATAATTAAAATATTTAACAATGCCGCTGTATAATGCCTTGCTTTTAAGTTTTTGGTCGGTTGTCGTTCCTCGAGTACCGTATGTACGCTCGTCCTTTCGTTTTACAACTTATTCAAGGTAAAGGTATTATGGATTCTGCTTCTTAAGCCTTTCCATGGATCATGTTCAGGGGGTTAAGCGCATCTTCGAGGGTAACGGCATCCATTAAATTTTCTTCAAGAACAATTTCTTTTAAGGTTTTGTTTTCTTGATAGGCCCGTTTGGCTACATGCGCAGCTTTGTCATATCCGATATAGGGGTTGAGTGCGGTGACAAGCATGAGGGAGCTTTCAAGTAAGGTTTTGCAACGGGCGGCATCTGCTTCTAGCCCTTTTAAGCATTGATCCGTAAATACTTGCACCCCATTCGAGAGGCAATGAATAGCATCGAGCAATGCATAGGCTATTAAGGAGATGGTGACATTGAGCTCAAAATGCCCATCTCGCCCACACAGCGTAATGGTTTGGCAAAGCCCCATGGTGTAGAGTGTTACTTGTATGAGCATTTCGCACATGACAGGGTTTACTTTCCCCGGCATAATAGAAGACCCGGGTTGTGTGGCGGGTAAGCGCAGTTCGCCAATACCGGTACGAGGGCCTGAGCCTAGCCAGCGGATATCATTTGCAATCTTCGTCAGGCTTACTGCTACAGTATTTAAATGGCCTGCAACTTCA
>JANYEO010000146.1 GCA_025363025.1 Opitutia bacterium | reverse complement strand
CGCTAGCACTCTCTCCCCGTGGTAGAGTGATTCCCGGTTCGATCCCGGGCGGAGGAGCACATTCTGGTGGCCGTTCTGTTCCTCATGTTTTCTCGCGCAGGACTCGCATGGGAGCCCTCATTTCATTTCTCTTTCCCTTCTTTTCCATCTAGGTATACAACAGCAGCGCATTATGAGATTCACATCTGATTGGGGTTTCGGCAAAACTTTCTTCCCCTCTGCAGACCTTGGCCGACCCAAGAAGTACGTATATTCCTCAGTATACGAACAGAACGGCCGGTGGCCCCAGTAGCTTTTTGCATGCTTTGGTGCCGGGTTTTTCTTACAGTGGACGGCAAAACTTTGCCAGGTTGTAGACCAGAGAAGCAGCCCCGCCTGCTGCATAAAAAGCTACTTCAACCGCGGGTGGGGCCTCACAGGACCAGTCGGAAAAGAACCTTCAAGGTAGGAACACCTTGCTGCTGGAAGGAGGTAACCTCTTACTATTATTTTACCAAGGTGTGTGTGTGTGTGTGTGTGTGTGTGTGTGTGTCTACAACTTGCGCATTAAGGCGGGTTTTCAATTCCAGAGCGCATCGCCAAAGTACTGTAACATCATGGACCCAGGAGCGGATTTTTGTTGCATGTGCGAAGATTTAGATCTGTATGATGAAGTCCATCATGATACCGAACTGTGCAAACGGTGTGACAAGAGAGTTCTGATTTTGAATTTGGAGCGTTACAAAAGCAGTCCCTGTACATGTGGTCCCGAATCTGTGTACAATCAATGGTATTTCTGTGAAATCTGTAGGGGGCTAGTAAGAAAGCCTGACATGAGCCCTCATAAAGCTACTGTAATCGCAGTGCAAAGAGCTTG
The DNA here is from genome assembly GCA_025363025.1 of Opitutia bacterium. Taxonomy (GTDB): domain Bacteria; phylum Verrucomicrobiota; class Verrucomicrobiia; order Opitutales; family JANYEO01; genus JANYEO01. Next base: position 1,165 of record JANYEO010000146.1, on the reverse strand, counting down.
CTTCATAGCTCGCAGAGTTTTGGATATTGGTCGCGACATTGTATACCGTTTTCCATGAGAAATAAAAAAGGCTTCCATGGTTCTCCTTCACCGTGTTGTATAAAATTACACTTGCGCGAAAACTAGTTTTGACCGCTGCTGGTCAAACGCTCGCTCGTCGACGGTAGCCAAAATGAAAATTGGCAGAATAATAAGGAGGGTTGCTGGACGTTTAGAAATAGTTGGGCTCGAACTCTGCACGCATTCATATCAAAAAATGGCAGGTGTTTTGTTCTCCTTAGAAGGCGTCGAAAAAGTGTATACTTCGCTGCATAAGTGTTGTGAAACCTGCGCTGTAGAATGTCTCCTAAAAAAACAAGTCATGTCAGTGGCCGCAATGGTGTTGGAAGTGTACACTGATGTCTTAACAGATCAGGTACACCACGAACTTATTTCAGACGAAGACAGTCAGAAACTGTATCTTGAGGTGCTGTTAAAGGTTTGGGATGAAAACAATCTTCATGCTATGCCCTATGAGCATGTTAAGGGCAGTGCAAAGAGCGTCCTGATTTTTGACAGTATTTATAAAATAGCTGGAGGAACTTTTGAAGCCCAGCCCTTATTCCTAGGCTGGAGTCCAGAGTCGCGTTTTTACAAACCTTCAAACTCCTAGTGTACTGTACTGTAAGTGTAACAAGGTTGTCAAAAAGGGAGGCTTCGATTTCAACGCTGGCTGTGAGGGTGCGTGTACAGTACGTACAAGAAAGCAGCACGCAAAAGCTCTAAACAAATGTTTTGCGGGGCTAAGAGTCAAACGTTGCATTGCAAGAAGATAGAGTGAGTGTCAGGCCAGAAGGGGTGGCGCTCATTTCAGTTTCCCTACCGTGGCATTGCAAGAAGATAGGAAAAAAAAATTAAGTTTCAGGCTAGAAGAGTGTCGCAAATTCAAGTTTTCCTACCGTCGCATTGCACGAAGATTAGTACTGGCGCCGGTAATATCTGCCATGCTCTTGTTACCACAAGCTACACATGCACATGTACAGTACGTACGACGAGGGTGTAAAGTGATTTCTCAAAAAGTGCTGAACTATGGCGCGGCTGGCTGGACATGGACGGTATAAATGCCATCCCCCACCTTCCAAAGGAAATCAGTCTTTGCTTGCATTAGCGGCGGCATGGCAGCTTT
>JANYEO010000145.1 GCA_025363025.1 Opitutia bacterium | reverse complement strand
TTGTAAGTTCCAGTGAGTCTTAGCTATTGAGCTATGGATAAGCAGGTCCAGAATCAGTGGGACACAAGGGCAAGCAAGGATCAGTGAGCTAAGGATCAGTGAGACAATGGATCAGTGGGACTGGGCCCTGAGGTGAGCTAGGAAGCTAGGAAGCTAGGAAGCTGAGTAGCTGAGAACTGAGTTCAGGGAAGTTCATAGTGAGAACCTACAGGTAAATCTACAGAGAACCAGCTGTCAGCTGTCAGGAGACCAGCTGTCAGCTATCAGAGAACTCACAGAGAACTGGCTATTTCCAACACTCCCCCCATCCTGGGACAGAGTGATAATACTATCCTAGGATGAAACAGTACTCTGGGCAAAAAATAAAACGTCAATTCTACTGGAAAATGCCAATACAGCATGAGTTCGAATTTTAAACTGGGCTGCGGAGAAGCTTGTCCCTGTGGGTTTTGAAAACTGACCATTCCAGGGGCTTTGTGAAAATGTCAGCCACATTTTCTGTGCCAGGCACAAAAATGAATTTCAGGGTCCTTTGTAGGACATGCTCCCTGACAAAGTGATGCAACACATCAATGTGCTTGGACTTGGAATTGCAGATGGGGTCCTTGATGAGGGCAATGCAGGACTCATTGTCACACTGGATTTCGGAGGGGCCAGTGAGGTCAAAGTGGAGCTCAGGAAGTAGGTGGCGAAGCCACAGGACCTCCCTGGCAGCTACCCCAGCTGCCATGTATTCTGCCTCACATGTTGACAGGGCAACTGAGTGCTGGGTCCTACTAGCCCAGATGATGGGGCCTCCAGCCATGAACACTACTGCCCCTGAGGTTGATCTTCTCTTGGGTACACATAATGCATCACTGGCATAGTCAGCATCACAGTATGCAGTGGAGAGTGGCAATGCATCAGCAGTGTACACAATTTCCAGATCCTGAGTGGTGGATAGGTAGTGGAGAATCCTGTATGCAGCATTGAGATCATCCTGTGTGGGGCAGGCCAGAACCCTAGACAGTTTCTGTGTGGCATTGCTGATGTCAGGTCTGGTCCAGACAGCAAGGTACAGTAGTGCACCAATGATCCTGGGGAAGACATTATCAGAGGGAAGGAGGGGGGAGGTGTCTTCTCTCCTGATGACCCCAGGAGTGAGGACTGGGCGGGCTGGTTTCGGGGATGGGAACCTCTGCAGCAGGTCCTTGATGTACCTCTTTTGGGAAAGAGCCACTCTTCCAGGAGAGATGGCCATGTCAACCCCCAGGTAGAATTTGGCGGGTCCCATGTCTGTGAGCTTGAATCTGGCAGAAAGTAGGATGATGACATTTTGCAACAGAGCCTCATCAGGTCCAATGACTAGCTGGTCATCCACATACAGGAGTAGCCAGCTGTCCTCCTTCAGAAAAAGCCCTGGGTCAGCTGTGGACTGGGTGTACCCTAGCTGGATCAGGGCCGCCTTGAGCGTTTCGTGCCATGCCCTGGGGGCCTGCTTGAGACCATAGAGGGATTTCCTGAGCTTGAGCACTCTGGGGGTGCCATCCTGGAAACCATCAGGCTGCTGAATGTAGACATCCTCCTGGAGGGTACCATTCAGGAACGCTTGTTCAAAATCCATCTGGCGTACATGCAGGCGTTGCAGGGCCACAGTGGCCATCAGGGCCCTGAAGCCATTTGAAGAAGCCACAGGAGCAAAGACCTCCTGGTAGTCAATCCCCTGTTTCTGGCGAAAGCCCTTAACGCAAAGGCGGGCTTTGAAACGCTGTAGGCTGCCATCTTGGTGCCTCTTCACTTTGAACACCCATTTCACAGGCAGGATGTTGCAGCGGGGTGGGGGGTCAGTCAGGACCCAGGTGCCCATGGTCTCCAGACCTTCCAGCTCCTGAACACATGCAGCCATCCACTGAGAAGCTTCAGGGCAAGCCAGGGCCTGCTTGATGGACAGGGGCTCAGTGCCCAGGGGGACAGGAGTAGGGTCCACTGTGTCAAGGAGGGCCAACACAGCAGGAGGGGGCTGGTGGGCATAGGATCTCAGGACCCTGTCCCGGTAGGAGGGCACAGGGGGCACAAACCCATTGTAGATGGGTGTGGGGGACCTGGGCCTGGTTTCTGGGGCTGGGGGGCTGGCTGGTAGAGGAGGTGGGGAGGATGGGCATGAGGGGTTGGAGGGTAGGGGCCCAGGAGTGGGATGAAGAACAGGTGCTGGGGGAGGAGGGGAAGGGTGCACTCCTGGCAGATGGTTGGAGTACAGATGGCCCCTGCTGGAGCCCTCCAGGAACTTGACATCAGATCTGTCGTAGATTCCTCCAGCAATGAGGACCTTGTAGCAGGAAGGGTTGTGGGGGTGGAAGCCCAGGAGGATGCCTTCCTGCGCTCGGGGTGCAAAGTGTCCAACCTGCAGCTCCGCTGGGATGTGAACCAGAACTTTGCAGCCCCAGACCCGCAGGTGTCCTACTCCGGGTTTGGTTCCTGTCAGCAGTTCCCAGGGCACCTTGCAAGAGCCCCTGGATTGCATGAGATTGTGCAGATGCACTGCAGCCATGAGGGCATCTGGCCAGAACTGCTGGTGGAGGCCCGCATCTACCAGCATGGCTCTGACCAGATGGTCCAAGCGCTGAATCATCCTCTCAGCATGTCCATCCTGCTGGTGGATGTATGGTGCTGAGTGCTCGTGGACGATGCGCATGGGCAGAGTGAGGTCCCTGAGCTCTTTGCAGTCCAGCTCAGCTGCGTTGTCAGAGCGAATCTTGGCTACGGACTGCTTTGCTGCTGCTTGGAGATGCAGGAGGCCCTGGTGCACTAGGGTGGGTATCTCACTCCTGAGCTTGAAGCACACAGCCCACACAGCGTTGGAGTATGTGCAGACCAGGACCAGGTAGTAGAGCTCCCGAGCTCGTCCTAGCACAGAATGAGGCCCTGCGACATCGAGGTGCACTTCCTCCAGAGGTCTCGAGGGCAGGTGGGGGCTTGTCCTGTGATGCGACGCGTGCATCTTCGCCAGCTTGCAACAGACACATCCAGCTGCATGCTGTCTGTAGGATGTCAGTGACTTGAGCTGCTTCGGCGTGAGGTCGAGGCCGTCCACCATGCCCTGCTGCACCATGTTGACAATCACCTGGAAGCCTGCGTGGCCGAACCGGCGATGTAGGAGGTCGAAGAGCTCCATGTCCGGGTCGTCGTCCATGGCCAGGACAGAGTCGACTTCTGAGTCTAACGCCACCGCCTGCCAGTCTGACTCATCGGCTCCTGCAATGTGACGAGGGCAGCACTCCTCGATGCTGAGAAGCGTGTCCGTGAAGGCGCTGTGCTGATGCCACTCGATGAGTCTGTCGAGCTCCTCTCTTCCAGATGCACCAAGGTGCGTCGGCACGTCTGCAACAATGTGTTGGACAAGGAAGGATGTCAGGGACTGTAGTGTGACTAATGGGTCACTGCGCATGACTGTCACACCCACTCTTATTGCGCGGCAATAGGCAGTACAGGGTACGTACTGTGCTTCTTATTTGGTCTGCGGACCATCTTATTCCTGAAGGAGGTAGGTCCTATCAGGGGCATCTCAGGACATGCATTCCAGACACACACGTCATACATCACCAGGGTAATGAGCCAAGTGGCTTGCATGACAGCAAATGACAATACTATTCAGTCCTATGTGGGTAGGAAATAGCATGTCTGTCATACACTGATGAGGGTGCTGGACATGCATCCTAGCCAAGTCAACTCAGGATGTAGGTCCTGTCATGGCATTTCATGCCAAAGTGTGCTCTGCATTGGGTATGATGATACCTGGTGCTTCCACCACTGCTCCTGCAGTATCCATGGTGGGCTCTGTAGATCTGCAGGTGTAGAGGCCTGTCTCTTCCAAGGGCATCCAGAGGGCAGGGGTGTCGTCCTGGAGTAGGATGGTAGCTCCCTCGTTGTCCAGCTTGATGGAGTAACCGTTTTCCACGATTCTGCGAGTGCTGATGAGGCAGAAAGGGCACTCTGGACATAGCCACACCTTCGTCAGGGTGAGCTCTGAGAAATTGTCGGAACGAGCGTTGCTGCCAGGTGCAGGCCTTGGGGGGATTTTGAGCAGGACAGTTCCTTCGCCGACCGCACGAAGGTAAACTGCTGCTTTCCCCACTTGAAGTACTTTAGGAGTGCCGTAGGACACAAAACTGGTGAAGTAGGAGGTCACATTGACAATGTGTTGGGTGGCTCCTGAGTCAAGCTTCCACCCTGCAGTGTTGACTGTCACCGCCAGTGTGAAGTGAAGCACGTCCATCACGCCAGCTACGTCACCAGCTTCAGTCTCACAGGACTCCTGTGGGAGTCAGGCTGTTACAGGTCCAGGTGCTCCACCTGCGGTCCTGGGACCAAATCTGTAGGGCTTGACCAGGGGAGCTTTGCAGTTGAAGAGCCTGTGGCCTACGACTCCACAGTTGTAGCAGGTGCTTGCTGCTTCAAGTGCTGCATATCCTGCTGGGTCTCTCGCCTTGGACTCTGCATGTCTTGCTGCATGCTTGTTGGCGTTAGGTGCCGTTGACTTGGCTGTCCATTTCTGACTGCCTCCCCCATTGGTGACTGCAAGGAGAGTGTTGAGTGACTTCCGCAGTGCATCTGGCATGGCGATGTGCTGCAGGGCGAGATTGACTTCCTGTACTGGGTTGCTGCTTGCCGAGCCTCTCAAGCTTTCCTGCCTCGCCATGGAGTTCTCCTCGGCTTGTAACGCTCCTGACAGTAACGCCACTGTCTGCTTCGCCTCTCGCTCGAAGAACTTGACTGTGAGTCTGAAGTGCGGCAGGACTCCTTCCTTGAGAGATTGGAGAAACGTCTTAGTCGACATGCTGCCTCCTGCTGTCCTGAGTCGATCAAACAGCTCCTCTGCCCTGAGCATGTAGGCTGACACAGACTCGCTGGAGCCCTGCTTCAGAACCTGGATGGATGCACGCAGCATGGAGTGCATTGTGGCACAGGAAGTCCCGAATGTCTGCTGCAGCTTGTCGAGCACTGCCTTTGGGTTTGGTGACTTCGTCAGGCTCCCTGGACGTATCACCTTGCTGGCCAGAGCTTCCTCAACGAGGTCGAGTAAGATGTCCAGGGCGAGCTGTCGGTCCTCCCTTGGATGCTTGCATTTCCTTGGAGGGTCGCGCAGCACATGCTCAATGCCTGCATAGCGAAACGCTGCATTGAGCTTCATCAACCAAATGACGTAGTTTGACCCGTCCGACTTCAGCTTCGTCTGACTGGTCGGCTTATGGCCGCGAGGCCGTTTGCGCTCAGGAGATGGCGAAAAAGAACGCCGACGCTTGTTGCTGTGGCGTTTGGACCCGTGATGATGGTGATGACCCCGACGTTCCTCAGTCGACTGGTGGTGATGGTCGCTGTGATGCTCCTCTTGAGGGATAGAGGCATTGCTGATGTGGTCGCCATAGTCTTCATACTCAGCTCCGTACTCAAATCGGTCGTCGCCTTCATACTCGACTTGGTTGGCGTTTGCATTGGACATGTTTGCTTCTAACAAATGTTAGAAATGGAAGAACGGAATTACAAGTTGTCCAGAAAGTGCTTTGTTAGAAGCAATGGTAATCCACTAGGAATGTGCTCTATATGTACTCATGGTAGAGCACATTGTAAGTTCCAGTGAGTCTTAGCTATTGAGCTATGGATAAGCAGGTCCAGAATCAGTGGGACACAAGGGCAAGCAAGGATCAGTGAGCTAAGGATCAGTGAGACAATGGATCAGTGGGACAAAATTTATTTTGGAAATTACCTGAAAAAGAAAGCTGGAATGAGACACTTTCCTCGACAGCCTTGACCAGTGGCTCTTTAATCGCAATGATGTCTCCAGGATACAAATCTGTTATAGCAGAAAATGATGGAGCTGATAACAAAAACTTTGAGCTGATTTTAACTTCTCATTTTTCTGCAGCTCCACACTACTGATAATGACTGGAACATTCTCATTTGTTAAAAGTAGAGCTTGAACGGATGTCTTGGATCTCCAGAGACTTTCCCTTTCAGGAAATCCTCACATTTTGTTTTACTGATGATAAGAACTTCGATACTATCGTCTGGATATCCTGAGTCTCTGAACAACTGGATATGCTTTGAATTGTGATTCTTCTGAATTCTAATGCACACTGAAAATTGTAGAATGTGAAGAAATGATTTTAACTTTCAAAATAAACTTAAACTTTTATTTCATAAAATTCACGTTTTCTCAAAACACGAGAATTCATGTTCACTCCAAACAACAAAAGAAATTCATTTTTAGTTTTTGAGCCTTCTACTTGCACTGCATCTAGAAGCTGTTTTCGATAGCCGTCGTGCTTCTGAGACGATCAGCCAGTCGCCTAAGTAACCAGAACCTGAGAAGAAGTATCTTAGTGGATTTTAAGCAGTAGCTCGAAAAATGAATTCCATGAACTTGCAGTGCTCAATCACGAGTTAAACTCGTACCTTTTTGACGATGCAATGCCAGCTGTATGTTAGTTAACTTCGAGGATATCTAAAAACCGAGATCCAGCAATGAGCAGTGACAATTTTTCTCCACCTGAGTCGAAGTTTAGACTTACTTCATAATTTATCTCAATTTTCATAGTTCAACCAATAGACTAGATTCAGAAATAGCGTCCAAGCTTCATACTCCATATCTTCAAGCTGTTCTGCTGCAAACGAAACCACACAAGTTATCCATGAATCATCAGTAAATATGAATGTTTTCAGTTTTCCTGTAGAAGCCGGTTCGAATGCTGAATCTAATATTGTTAATCATATTGCAACAACCGCTGCCAACCTGAGCCATGTGGAACGAGAAGCTATACGACAAAATTGTGGAAATAATGAGCTGTGATTTGTAGTCAGCAAGGAAAATTGTTATCAGACAGAAGATCTTTGTTAGTTTTCACCAGAACTTGTTACAGAAAACCCTCGACCAGGCATTCCATCATGTCAGTGATTGCTGTGCTCTTTCATACCATTTTGATCAGCTTTCTTCAGAGAATCAACTTCACTAGGACTCCCAACAACCTAAAATTTCTGATAAGAGAATTGATCTTTGAAGGCTGGAAGTTGCTGTTTTGAGACTTTTGAATATGGATTTCAAAATGTACTTAAAACAGACTGTGATGATTCCAAATTCCCGTGTACACTGAAAATTGTAGAATGTGAAGAAAAGATTTTAACTTTCAAAATAAACCTAAACTTTTATTTCATAAAATTCACGTTTTCTCAAAACACGAGAATTCATGTTCACTCCAAACAACAAAAGAAATTCATTTTTAGTTTTTGAGCCTTCTACTTGCACTGCACTTATCTTTTGTCATCTAGAAGCTGTTTTCGATAGCCATCGTGCTTCTGAGACGATCAGCCAGTCGCCTAAGTAACCAGAACCTAAGAAGAAGTATCTTAGTGGATTTCAAGCAGTAGCTCGAAAAATGAATTCCATGAACTTGCAGTGCTCAATCACGAGTTAAACT
>JANYEO010000075.1 GCA_025363025.1 Opitutia bacterium | reverse complement strand
GCTACACAGCGTTGCTTTGCATAGCTATCGGAATAGGTTGCGGTACCTCGCGTTTGTCAGCTCTAACCTCGATGAGTTTTTTGAAATCCGGGTGGCGGGGCTCATACAGCAGTTAAGTATCGCCGGAGCAGACCCCTCCCCCGATGGACTAACCCCACGCCAACAGCTAACGCAAATCCATACCCTCACCGCAGAGCTGGTAGCGGATCAATATGCCTGCTGGCAGCACCAACTGATCCCTGCCTTAAGCCAAGAGCGAATTGGCTTTAAACACCACGATACCTTGACCCCGGCAGAAACTACCTGGCTGCGGGCCTACTATGAACGGGAAGTCTACCCTGTATTAACGCCCCTCGCGATTGACCCGGCCCACCCCTTTCCACAATTCACGAACAAAGCCCTCAATATCTTAGTATCTCTGGATAACCCCACGAGTGGAGCCACTAAGAAAAAAATGGCGGTTATCCCCGTGCCACGGGTACTGCCCCGCTTAGTGAAAATGGGCACGGCCGATGACGAATCTGCCGCTTATATTTTCTTAAGCGACATCATTCGTTTATTTGCCCACCGCCTCTTCCCGGGCTATTGCATACTCGGCGCTTGGGGCTTCCGCATTACACGCAATAGCGATTTATATATCGATGAAGAAGAAGCCGACAACCTCCTCCACGAAATTGAAGAAGGCCTCCTCAACCTTAAAAAGGGAGCGGCCGTCCGCCTAGAAATTAGAGAAGGGGTCGACGATGCTTTACTAGAAGACCTCCTCGAAGCGTTGCAGCTACCTGAAGAATATGTCTTCCGGGTTGATGGGCCGCCAAACCTCATGCGCCTCATGAGCCTGTACGATGCCATTGACCGGCCAGACCTAAAATTTAAACCCTTTACGCCCTATACTCCACCAACCTTTGCCCGACCTGAAAAAATATTTGAGCAAATTGCACAAGAAGACATCTTACTGCACCACCCTTATGATAGCTTTACCCCGGTCGTTGACTTTATCCAACAAGCGGCCCGAGACCCGCAGGTGTTTGCTATCAAACAAGTCCTCTACCGTACAAGCGGGGACTCCCCTATTACAGAAGCCCTGAGCGAAGCCTCCCGCAATGGCAAACAAGTGACGGCTTTAATTGAGCTGAAGGCGCGCTTTGATGAAGCCAACAACATCCACTGGGCTCGGCAGCTTGAAGAACAAGGCGTCCACGTTGTATATGGCCTCGTCGGCCTTAAAACTCATTGCAAAACCTGCCTCATTGTCCGCCGAGAAACCAGCGGCCTCAAGCGTTACGTCCACCTAGGCTCAGGTAATTATAACCCCCGAACGGCTAAAACCTATACTGACGTCAGCCTCTTTACCGCCAAAGAACGCATTACCGAAGAAGTAGCTGCTCTCTTTAATACCCTAACCGGGTTTGCGACAGCACCGCTTTTCTCCCAACTGCTTGTAGCCCCGTTTAACTTGCACTCTCGCACGCAAGAACTCATCCGGAGAGAAACCGTACACGCCCGCACAGGGAAACCCGCTTATATTTTTGCAAAAATCAATAGCCTCGTCGACCAACAAACAATTGAAGCCCTCTACGAAGCGAGTGGGGCAGGCGTTAAGATAGACCTCGTTGTACGGGGAGCATGCTGCCTCGTACCAGGTATCCCCGGACAAAGCGAAAACATCCGTGTGCGCAGCATCTTGGGCCGCTTCTTGGAACATAGCCGCTTTTACTACTTCCTGAACCATGATGGCGAAAGCGAATTATTTGCTGGCAGTGCAGACTGGATGCCCCGCAACTTCTTCCGTCGTATTGAAGCGGTTTTCCCTATTATGGACCCAAAGCTCAAAAAATTAGTCATCCAAGAATGGTTGCCTCGATTTTTTGAAAACACCCAAGGCAGTACGCAACTGATGCCCAATGGATCCTACCATCCTGTCACCAACTTGCCGCCCTTTTCCATCCAACGACACTTCCTCGAACAAGCAGAAATAGGCCGCGCCCAAGCAGTAGCCTTACTCGAAATAGCAGAAGCAACCCGCGGAATTATGGATGGGTTGACAACTGTGGTTTTAGACTAAAACGGGTTCTGGAAAATCAACAACTGAAGCCCGTTTTTTTGGCTTCACAAAGTTATGAGGTATTAATACCCCATCCTGCATGGCTAAAACACGGTCGCAACGCTCTGCAATGGATAAGTTATGGGTCACAAGAACCACCCCCTGCCCCTTCTTTTCTGCCAAATAAGCGATGAGCCCAAAGACACGATCGGCCGATGCGGTATCAAGATTGCCCGTAGGCTCGTCCGCCAAAAGAATTTGAGGATCGTGCGCTAAGGCCCGGGCAACAGCGGCGCGTTGTTGCTCCCCCCCCGATAATTCATGAGGCCGACGATGGATTTTATCCCCTAACCCAACTTCACTCAGCAAAGCACAGGCACGTTCATTAACAGCAGCTGTACTAACCCCGCGAAAGCGACGCATGGCCAAGAGCAAATTCTCGAGCAACGTGAAGCTTTCGAGCAAAAAGTGAAATTGAAAGACAAAGCCGAGGGCATCACTGCGCATGCGAGCACGCTCTTCCTCCGACGCTTTGGCCATAGAGACACCTTTAATCCAAACCTCCCCTGCATCTGGACGCTCTAATAAACCAAGAATCGATAAAAGCGTACTCTTACCACAACCCGAAGGGCCGATGATGGCAACCTTCTCCCCAGGGTAAACCTCAAGTGATAAAGAACGTAACACCTGTAAGCGACGCCGGGCCTTTCCCAAGGCATAACTGAGCCCACTGGCTCGTAAAACGGGCTGCCCAGTTGATGAAGGGGGTAGGATCATAATATGAAAAATCAGAGTGCAGAGCCGCGGATTACCTGCCCAGGTTCTAAACGAGCAGCACGGCGAGCAGGAATAGTGCTAGCAAAAAAGACAACGACTGCGACGATCAAAGCCGCGGTTAAATAATGGTCGACCTCCCAAGCAAGAGCAGGTTCTTCCCCCACCCAAAGGCCACGCAGGCGAAGCGGAATATACTTGAGAGCGCAGGTACCAAGGGCCCCTAAAGCCCAACCCAGAAGCGTGCCTATCACATAAATCATCACCCCCTGGAGGGCAAAAATTTGCCGGACATCTTTGCGTGTGTAGCCCATGGCACGCAGGATAGCGAGCTCCCGCTGTTTTTCTAACACTAAGAGAGCCAAGCTATTAAACATACCGACCCCAGCAAGCAAAATGACCATGCACACCAAAACCGAGGAGGAAAACCGAATAAGCCAGAAAATATCGAGCCAGACTTGTTCGCGCTCTTGCCAGCTAAGTGCATGGTGCCCCAGGGTATCCTCAAGCTGCACAGCGAGAGCTGTAGCGGCCTTAGGATCATCTATTGTAATTTGAAAATAAACCCCTCCGTAAGGCCGATGAAACAAAACCCGTGCCTCTGGCAAATGAAGGTACAGCCGATTGCGGTCAATATCTTCTACCCCAGTTTCGTATACCCCGGTAACACGGTAGCGGCGGCTTTCGGCATTACTCGTTAAATCAACCCAATCCCCTACGCGTACCCCTAGGCGACGGGCCAAAAAAGACCCGCATAAAAGGCCCTCGGGCGCTTCTTTAAAGCTAGCGACACTCCCTTGAACGAGTTGTTCGTCTAAGCTTGATAAGGGAAAATGAGCCTCCCACATAATACCATGAACCGTCACAGGCTCCGTATAAATACCGCTACTGGCCCGGGCCTGGCCTTCTAGAACCTCCGATATCCCTTTTACCCCGCTAAAACGTTGAACGGCTGAACGCAAAGCTTCCGGATCGTCTATGCCTTGAACATAGAGCTTCCCCTCCCGCGTTGTGGTGATGGCGAGCAAGCCTTCTTCGTCGGTAGAGGAATGGAGGGTGTCTTGCAAACGGTCCCCCAGGCGGATGGCCCCATTTGTCCCAAGAACCGTACGCACAAAAAAACGTTCGAGCCCTTGGGTTTCGGCTTGGGCCATAATAAAGAGGGCAACTCCCAACGCAACCCCGAGGAGCGTAAGCGCCATGGCCCACTTACGGGTAACAAGCAAACGCCAAGCAATAATCCAGTTACTCTGCATATGCGTATTTTAAAGACGAGTAGAGGCGACGGCATTTACCCGCTGCCCATCCCGGTACATATGAAGGTTATCTACAATAATGGATTGGCCCTCGTCGAGCCCAGCTACAATCTCCGCATAATGAAGGCCGCGAAAACCAACCTCAACCACTTGAGGCTTAACTTGGCCCCCTTGAACGGTTAAGACTTTATCCCCCAAAAGGGCACGGCGGGGCACTAAGAGCGATTCCGGCCTCTCAGCCCGGGTAAGGCTCATCTGCCCAGTCATCCCCGGAACGAGGGTGCTATCATCTGCAACATCAAGCGTTACATAGAGCAGCCGACGACGAGTTTGAGGATCCGCCATGGGGGATAAAGCCCCAACACGACCGCGCAAAACTTCCCCCGGGCGCGCACTTAAATAAACCAAAACGGGCTGTCCAGGCTCAACCCCCCGAACATCCGCTTCGTCCAAACTGGCTTGAATTAACTTTTCATTGGATAAAATACGCAAAATAGGGGCGCCAACACTCACCCAATCCCCCGGGGTAACGAAGGCTTCTGCAACGAGGCCTTCTATCGGGCTTCTAAAATTCATCCGGCCTTGCTCGGCTTTTAAAAGAGCTAGCTTAGCAGCAAAAGAAGCGGAATCTTCTCTCCGATTAATGCCTTCTTGCTCGGCCAAAATTTTGAGACGCTGGGCATCTCGCTGAAGTTTTTCTAAACGACCCTGCGCAGCGGAATCGTTCGCCGAAAAACGCTCTAAATCTGACATTTCCCTCCGAATATTTTGAAGCTCTAAGTCATAGGTAGACCCCATCTTCTCACGCTCGGCCGCCCCACGGGCTTGAGCGGTCAAGAGGGTTATTTGCCCTTCAATCTCACTGGTATCCAGCAGCGCGACAGAGTCTGCAATACCAACTTTGACCCCGCCCATACCCGGACTTAAACAGACCTGAGTGACCCGACCAGGGACTTCTGCCCTCAGGGTAAGATCCCTCGCGGCCATTACACAGACAGTCCCCGTAACGGCATCTACCGCACGGCCTCGCTGGACGGAGACGACTTTAACAACGGGACGAAAAGGCCAAGCCCAAAAAGCAGCAGCGCCAGCCGCCAAGGGAAGGAGGATTGCAAAAAGCCAAAATCTCATAGCAAATAATAGGGAATGTGCCCCCCAAGGAGCGCTACTGCAGCGGCTTTAACAGGAAACCATTGGCAAGCAATCAACATGTGGGGCGGGGGAATTCCGCCCATTTAAACGCCCTTTTAAAAAAACATCAAGGCATTATACTATGAGACATAATCTATTATATGATACAGCAGTCTTTTACTTGAAAAAAACTTGCCTAGTGATTTGCGTTTTTCTTAGACGTTAAAGCTATGTCTTATTCTATCCCCCCCCTATCCTTGAAGCGCTTTGTAGCGTCTGTGTGCCTTTTAGCCAGCTTGCCTGCAATCGCTTATGAACCTTCTTTTAAACTAGATACTGAATTAGGTACTGCAGGACAATTTTCTTCTTCATTTCGATTTAATCAAGGACTGCATACATGTATCCTGCCCAATGCTATCATATTTGTACAAACGCAACAAGAGGCCATAAGAGTTGTCATGCCTTATCTATTGAATGCAGATGATCACAACAACAGTGAAGAAGCCTTTTCAAAGCTTCAAAATATACTAACAAACCTGAGCCATGAAACACTCAATAAACAGCCCATGTTTCAAGTAGATGGGGCCACTATTACGATCCCTCTTTCCATCGACTCCTCAGAAACACTGAACATTTCTTTACCGGACCTCGCCTCAATTACTAAAATCATTACAAGTGCAAAAAGTTTAAAAGATTTGAATGATTCCGATATACAGGCAGTCAAAAAAGAGCTGATGGCACAAATCGATGCGAAGCAAAAAGAGTGGGAATCCCTAACCCTGGCCATAAAAATGCTGAACCTTAGCTATCGAGCTGAACTAAACCAGGTTGAAATTGTCGCCTTCAAATTTGCACATAATATTGAGGCATGCGAGCATCATAGAGACGTCATGGACTTGGCGGAAGAACTTTTAAACCGCATTTTCACACTTCGACTACTCTCAAACGACATTACATGTACTACTGACGAACTTCAATGCAAGCAAGAAGAGTTCGAACAAGTACGGGAACTCTTACTGGCTAATCTCCCTAACAGTTTTGAAGAAACAATAACGGCCACCTTAAATCCTTCTCAATTACAGGATGTGTCTATACTCAATTTAATCAACACACTAGATGCGCTTCGAGAAGCAAAGATAAAAAATGCTTTTGAAATCAGAAACCTCTATATTGCGCATACTTTAATCATACCCGTGGGCCTCTCATTAGACTTACCAAAATCCAATCAAGCTCAAGAAGATAGCGAAACTGCTGCATAATACAAACGAGACGCCGTCAAGCCTACTTTAGGTAGGTGCGTACGTCGAACGTAGTAAGGGCGCAAATGCATGCATGCTTCATCAACTGACCTCAGTCGAGCGTTAGAATGAGGGTATTTCGGAATGATTTTATGCGGAGGCGCGCGAAGCGTACAGATTATAAAGAAACCGCATGCAGAATGCCTTTATTTTGAGGAATTTGTAGGACGAAGTGACGAGTGTACATGCGGTACTCGAGGAACGACAACCGACCAAAAACTCAAAAGGAAGACATTCTGCAGCATGCTTCATACATTTATCTCAGTCGAGATCAGCAGGGGGTTATTTCGGAATGATTTTATGCGGAGGCGCGCGGAGCGTACAGATAAGTACGTGAGCACGGAGATGCTTAAAAGCAACCGAAAGAACCCCCTGCTAACTCCGACTGAGGGTAGCTATGCTTTCTATATGCTTAGTCTGAGGGAAGAGATCAAAGGGTTGCACGGCTGTAAGCGTGTAGCCGCCTTGCAAAAGGATCGCTAAGTCGCGGGCCTGGGTGGCAGGGTCACAGGAAACATAGACGATGCGGGCGGGGGAATAAGCCAAGAGCTGGTCTAAAAAGATACGGTCACAGCCTTTGCGAGGGGGGTCTAGCACGACGGCTGTTTCAGTAGCTGGGAAAGTAACGCTTTCGAAAATAGCCTCGGCCTGGCCTACGATGAACTCCCCATTGATGACCCCGTTTAAAGCCGCGTTTTTCCGCGCGCTGGCCACGGCTTGGGAACTCAGCTCTACCCCCATAAAACGTTCGAAAGCACGGCTGCTAGCAATGCCAAAGAGGCCGCCGCCGCAATAAGCGTCTATCAAATAACGCACGCCACCGGCTTGAGCCTGGCCCGTCACGTATTCGACAAAATCAGGCAAAATATAGGGGTTATTTTGAAAAAAATCGCCCGCTAAAAACTCGAAGCGCCAGGGACCTACAACTTGGGCCACGAGGGCGCGTGGATTCGTCTCTACCCCGGCCTCTGCATCACGAAAAAGGAGGGTACCCCCCTTTTTAAGCTGACCTTGCCGCGCGGTTAACGTAGCCCGAACACCCGGGAGCGCTTCATTAATGGCTTCTGTCGCAATCGGGCAAGCCGGTACATCAACGATTGAATGGGCACTGCCTTCTTTTAAAAACCCAATGGGAAAGGCATCTCCCCGCGGTTTAGGATAATGCGGAGTGAGCTTTGAACGATAATGATAAGGCCTAGGAGAAGGCCAAGCCGGCTTTACAACGGCCTCTGCCCCGGCTAGGTGCTTTAATAACTCCTGCACTTGCTGGGTCTTCCACTTTAACTGGGCTGGATACGCTAAATGTTGATACTGGCACCCCCCGCATCCCTTAAATAAAGGACAAGGGGCAATAATCCGATCAGGCGAAGGCGTTATCACGGCCACTAAATCTGCCTCGGAATAATTTTTGTAGTTTTTATAGATGCGCACCCGAACGCGCTCTCCTGGCAAGGCAAAACGGACCATAACGACCCAACCATTTACCCGACCCAGGCCATGAGCCTGATTCGTCAACGTATCAACCTCCATCTCGACTTCTTCGTGATAATAAAAAGGTTCGGGAATAAACCCTTTGGGAGCGGCGCGGTCCATAAATAGTCTATAAAAACCGATAGCATGTAAGCGAACAACGGCATGACAAGCCTGTTCTTGGATAATGATTTATTAAACTCAAACATTAAGAAAATAGTCGCTAAAATAATGTACTCTTGGGAAAAATATTTTTATCGATTCCCTACCCTCAAAAAGAACTTTGACTTAAAACTTAATTTCCGTTATCAATAACACCGTAAAAATAGTGAGCTTAAAGAACTTAAGCCCTTCTAGTAGCCCCACCCCACCTACCCCTATGTTAAACACGAAGTCCCTTCGCTCTACGCGTCAGCGCAATGCCATAAAGAATGCATTTTCAAAAACAGGCCGCCCTCTAGGCCCGAAAGAAATTTTAGATATTGCGAGCGCAGATGTTCAAAACCTCGGTATTGCTACAGTTTACCGCAACATTAAGACCATGCTTGAGCAGCATGACCTCATGAGTGTGGAGGTACCCGGGCAACCCTCCCGCTACTATTTACCCATGGCAGAAAAACACCCCTTGTTCCTCTGCAGCAAAACCAATCGGGCCTTTTTTCTGGATCCAAAAAGCGTCAAAGTACAACTGACGAATTTGCCAAAGCACTTTCACGTAAACCATTCTGAGGTGATCGTGCATGGGGAATATCACGACTAAGAGACCGTACGCAGAATGCCCTTCTTTTGAGTTCTCGGGATATTAGGTTAAATTTTAAAAATTAAAAGCTTACTGCCAGCACTTCAATGTCTAGAGGCCAATTGCAGAATGTTTTGATTTTCAGATATCACCCCCACGCTCAACCATTGCGTAAACTGCTTTTCTAATGCTTTGATTTTGAAGCGATTTTGAGAGGAAACGCACGGAGTGTACTAAAGGTACGTGAGTACGATGATGCTCAAAAGCATGCATTAGGAGAGCAGTTTACATTTTTGGGCTTCTCTTGGAGGGGAGTGCTTGTCAGCGTCTTCTTTTTATGGAGGACAAATCATCCAATCAAATCATTATACAAGCCCTACTTGAGGCAAAAGATACTTATGTATCTGGAGAAGCCCTGGCTAACACACTTGGGCTTTCGCGGGTGGCTGTTTGGAAACGTTTAGAAATATTATCAGAAGCGGGGTTTCGCTTTGAAGCTATCCGAAACCGCGGATACCGACTCTTAGAAGAGCCCACAAGCCTTCATCCTGACTTAATCCAAGTCTACTTCAACCAAGAGGGAATTAATAAACCCGTGTATTTCCTGGACTCTATTGATAGCACAAACACGGAGGGAATGCGACGACTGGGGAATGGGGCCGTAGCCCCCGGACTTGTTATTGCCCGCACTATGTCTGCTGGGCGAGGCCGTTTAGGCCGCTCTTGGATGGCCATGGACACAGGCAACCTCTATTTTTCATTTATCTTTAGGCCTAACCAACCCCTCGAACAACTCTCCCGCCTTTCTCTCTGGGTTGGATTAAAAGTGTGTGAAGCCCTACGAGCCAACTGGGACATTCCTGTTCAGCTTAAATGGCCTAATGACTTACTATTCCAAGGCAAAAAATTAGCGGGCATGCTGGCTGAGTCTACCATTGATACTGACCACGTCCGCCATTTAGTTTTTGGAATAGGCCTCAACGTAAACCCCAACACGGACCATTGGCTAACTGACTTAGCAAACAAGGCCACCTCCCTCGCTCTCGCTAAGGGCCAAGCATTGCCCCTTCACCACGTGGCTGCTGTCCTGGCTAAAACGGTATTTGAGGCCTATGATACCTACATGGAAGGCCGTTACATGGCCGATTTTGAAACCCTCTGGACACGCTTTGACGCCCTAGAAAACCAACCCGTAAAGGTACGCAGAGGCGAAACCCTTATAGAAGGGGTTGCCGCAGGCCTAGACCCCACGGGAGCTCTAAAAATAACAACGGCAGATGGAAACAAGATCGCAGTCCACGCGGGGGATGTTACACTCAGCGGCACACCTTAAAACCTAGCCATGGTAGTTTTCTATGTCAGACGCTTTATTAGCCCATAACCTCACCAAGTACTATGGGGCAACACTAGCCATTGAGGATG
The DNA here is from genome assembly GCA_025363025.1 of Opitutia bacterium. Lineage (GTDB taxonomy): Bacteria > Verrucomicrobiota > Verrucomicrobiia > Opitutales > JANYEO01 > JANYEO01. The sequence goes on along the minus strand of JANYEO010000075.1, from coordinate 16,887 downwards.
TCTCTTTCTCTCTAAAACCCGGAGAGATTGCAGGGTTTTTAGGGCCTAATGGAGCGGGGAAAAGCACGACCTTACGCATCTTAACCGCCTTAATGCCGGCAACTTCCGGGGAGGCCTATATTTGCGGGCAATCGGTAGCGCGCCACCCCCACGTCATCCATCGCTACTTAGGGTACTTACCCGAAAACAATCCCCTCCCTGAAGACTTACGAGTAGAAGAATATTTAAAACACCGAGCCCGCTTAAAAGGCGTCCCCCACCGGGCTATTAAAAATGCAGTTGATGCCTCCCTTGAGCGCAGTGATTTGAGCCGTACGGCCCGGCTTTCCCTCATTGGGAATTTATCTAAAGGCTATCGTCAGCGGGTAGGCATTGCAGAAGCCCTACTACACAGCCCAAAAGTCTTAATTTTGGACGAACCCACCATCGGACTAGACCCACACCAGGTACTAAAATTCCGCGACCTAGTTAACCGTCTAAAAGGGGAAGTCACCCTCCTCATTTCTAGCCACTTACTAGGAGAAATCGAAGCAATGTGTGACAAAGCCATCATCATCCACCATGGCCGGATTATCGCTTGTGGTAGCCCCACCCATTTGCGCCAGCATTTTATCAAAAAACGCCGCTACGAGCTTCGCATTTTAGGCAATAAAGAAGCCCTTATCCAAACACTTACTCAAACGCTGGGAGAAATAAAGTGGCACTTAAAGCCCACCGAAAATAGTTCAGCCGAATGTTTCCACCTAGACGTTCATTCCGACGAAGATTTATCGGCCCGCTTAGTGAATGCCATGAGCCACGCAACCGCAGTCGAACTAGCTGAATGCCATGCCCACACGCCTACCCTGGAGGACATCTTCCTCGCCGCTACAAAACGGAGCTGGGAAGAACCTTCCAGTGCCGCAAAACTAACCCTCCCTAACCTTCCCGGAGCCTAATGACCGCCTTCTTCATCCTCTTTCGCCACGAACTACGCCGCTTGCTCCTCAGCCCTGCGATTTACGGCGTGGGGGCTCTTTTTCTTCTGCTCATGGGGGCCTTGTATTTTTTACTCTTAGCAGAATTTGCAGAAACAGCGGGCGAGCGCCCAGCAGCTGGAGCCTTCTTCTCCATCTTTTGGCTGCCTACATTAATTATCGTACCCCTCCTAACCATGCGTACCTTGGCAGAAGAAAGACGACAAGGCACCCTCGAGGCTTTATTTGTAACACCGGCCAGCCCGCTCATTGTAACCTGTGCAAAATTTGCCAGCACCTATCTGCTCTACCTCATGCTATGGGGGTTAACTTTGACCTTCCCCTTTCTCGTTGCCTTTAAAGCCGGAACGGTTGCCCTACAATCTGGCATACTAGATGCCCCTAGCCTCATCGGAGGGTATACCTTTATTGGGATAAGCGGCTTCATGTATATCGCCCTTGGGCTTTTTTCTAGCAGTCTTACCAAAAGCCAGCTTGCAGCGGGTATGCTTTGCTTTGCCCTTTTATTTGCCCTTATTATCGGGGCCAAAGCCCTCGTGGCCCTCCCCCTGCTTGAAACCCTAGGCGCCCCAGGGGTTGAAAGCATCCTCAGCTCTCTCGACCCATTTGAGCATCTAAACGATTTTTGCCGAGGCGTCATCGACACCCGACCGTGTATTCTTTATTTTGCCTGTGGCTTACTCAGCCTAGGCCTCACCAGTTTAGTTCTAGAAGCAAAGGCCTAACAATACATGTGCTTTAATTTATAAATCATGTCGCTCGACAATTTTCGTATTGCAGGCCGCTTCCGTGCCATCAATCGCTTCTGCCAAGTTTTACTAGGGCTTAGCTTTTTTGGAGGGCTTATTTGGGTCTCTACCTACTTCTTTCAGCGGATCGACATTACCCATCAACACCGCTATACGCTTTCTCCGGAAACATTAGCTTATATCGAAAAAATCAAAGTCCCGGTTACAATTTACGTAACGCTATCGGCTCATGATAAGGCGGCTGAGCTCAAATCCCTTTACACAGATATCCGCGAACTGCTCCGCGAATATACCTTTGCCAGCAAAAAAAATGGAGCAGCCAATATTACGGTTGAATTCATTGACCCCTTTGTTGCCCGCCAACGTACGGAAGCCCTGGCAACCCGCTTCCAAATCCCCTGCGAAAATACGGTTATTATTAGCACAGGCAACCGCTACGAAACCCTCTTGCCGACCGATCTCTATAAAAGCGAAACGGGTACCATTAATGCTTTTACAGGTGAACAAGCCCTAACAGGCGCTATTTTGCGCTTAACCCAAGAAGCGGCCCTCAAATGCTATTTCACTATCGGGCACGGCGAACTTAATTTAAAAGATGTAAGGCCTTTACAAGGGCTTTCGAAACTCCAATTATTCCTTAAAGCGCGGGGCCTCGAAACAGAGTCCTTGGACATCTCCACAGAAGGCATTCCGACAGATGCAGCCGCTATTGTCATTGCAGGCCCCAGAACCCATTTTTTACCAGAAGAAGAAGATAAGCTAAAACGCTACCTAGAAGACAAAAGTGGACGACTCATTGTCTTACTTTCGCCTCAAAACCCCCATGGGCTCGAGTCATTACTGCACAACTGGGGCCTTTTAGCAGATGACGCCGTCGTAATTGACCTCTCCCCCAATGCGCACCTTTCCGGGGGAGATCTACTTTTACGCCGCTTTGCCCCGCACCCGATTACCCAATCGTTAATTGATTACCAGCTCACTGTTTTAACAGGCCTCTGCGGCCCCGTACGCCCGGACCCTGCGGCCCTGACAGACTTGCACCGCACCATTATCCCCTTCATCGCTTCCTCCAACCAAAGCTGGGCTGAGCGCCACTTATTAGGCGACGACCACCCCACTTACGAACCACTAAAGGGCGACTTCCCTGGGCCCATTACCCTCGCCTGCGCAGTAGAAAAACGCATGGGGCGAGACCTAGGCCTCAGCATCCAAGGCGGCCGCTTGGTTGTCTTTGGAACAAGCGACTGGATTACTAATCACCGTCTAGGCCTCCTCGGCAATGAGCTGCTATTTTGGCATACTTGCCACTGGGCCCTCAACCAACCAGGTTTAAACTCCCTCGTACCGCGCCCGTTCGGCCATTATCAACTTCCCCTAAGTCCGACAGAGCTCATCCAGCTGCTTTATTTTCTCTTTATCCCAGCTACTTTCGTAAGTATCCTAGGACTTGCGATTTTCTTTATTCGGAGACGTTAAGCGGATTATTCAATCTTCAAACATATTAATTTTCAAATATTCAACAACTGATTATGCGTATCGGCGTCACCCTTTGTCTTATTATAGCCAATATTTTTTTATTTGGCCTCATCGCCTTTCTGCAACACAGTAAAGCCTTGCACGCTGCTGATTTTGCCCCGGGCATTGGGCTAGACACCGCTTCATTTGTCGCTTTAGAACGCATAGAGCTCATCGGCCCCAGTCTCCCCTCAGCCCGTATACTGAAAAAAGAAAATCGCAAATGGAACCTTGTCTCCCCCATTGAATGGCCTGCTAACCCCTTTGCCGTTCAGCGTATTTTAACACAGCTCGAATTCCTCGAGCGCGACATTAGCTTTCCTGTAAGTGAGGTCTTAGAATCTGGCCAAACATTGGCTGACTATGGGCTTGAGACCCCTATTCTCTCCATAAACCTCTCTACTCAAGCCGAATCTTGGACCATTGCTATCGGCGAAACCAGTACAACAGACAACCGTATTTACCTCTTGAGCCCAGACAAAGCCCACATCCTCGTCGCCTCACGCTCTCTTTTAACAAGCCTCTTGCTAGAGCTCGACGATTTGCGAAACCCCCAGCTTTTCACCATCCCTCCTTTCGAAATCCAAGGACTAACCCTACAACTCGCTCGTCCCGCAGGCGCAAAAGTGCGTTTAGCAAAAACAGGCGAACATTGGACCTTCGAGGCTCCTTTTCAAACCGCAGCCGATGATTACGCTGTCAATGCCCTGGTATCCGCTTTAAGCGCCCTGCCCATTACCCGCTTTATTGAAGGAGACGCGAGCAACTCCACCCTAACGGGACTCGATGAACCCAGCTTACGTTTAACCCTGGAAGGCTTTCATCGACGTGAAACGTTGCTTGTGGGTAACCGCATAAACCAAATCGACATGGCCCCTCAAGTTTATGCCAGCTTAGAAGGGGCTAAGGCAGTATTGGTTCTACCTGCTGCAGTTATCGACACCCTTCAATCTGCCCAAGAAACATTACGCCAACGGCATTTCTTAACCTTTGACCCAGCAGCGCTAAGCACCTTAACCATTAGCCAATCTGGCCATACCGTCCTACTAGAACATTTAGAAACGGGGCTTTGGCAACTTAAAGATGAGGCTACCCATACGCCCTTAAGCGCAGATGAACCCGTTATAGAAAACCTCTTAGAATTTCTCTTAAACCTCGAGGCTTTACACTTTGTCAGCGACGCTCCTTCTGCAGGAGATCTCGAACGCTGGGGCCTACAAGATCCTCAACGCATCATCGAACTTAAAGGCCTTGAAACAACCACTCTCATTATAGGCGGCTTAGACACAGAAAAAGGTCTATTATATGCCAAGCTCGCTAGTAGCCCCTGCGTCTATGGAGTTGCCTTAAGTCTCCTAGACCAAGCCCCTGTGCGCCCCTTATATTATCGCTCTCGGTGGCTCGAGTTAATTCCGAAAACACTCCCCTTACAAAGCCTCACGTTAACTGATTTAGAAACGCAAAAAATACTCTTAAATTATACCTTCCTTCCCTCAGACAATACAGAGAACGAATGGGGTGACTTCTTAAAAACGCTCCCAATAGAGCAAGTCATTGCGGCCGAAACCCTCTTCAAGGGGATTAAGGGCATGCGCGTACGCGAATTCCTAGAAGAACCTTTTAGTAACACGCCTACGCTGGGCAAAGACGAAGTCCTCTCCTGGAAATACAAACTCGAAGCCAAAAGCTTAGAAAAACAGGCAATAGCAGATGCCTTAACACCAGGAAGCCCCGCACAAATGCTCATAACAGAGCGCTTGGATGGCCAACTGCAACTAGCAGGAACCGCGGCCAGCGGCCTTACCTTTACCCTTCCGCAAAACTGGGTAGATGCGATAGAAGACCTTGCTCGTCCTTTAAAGTGAAGCCTTTCATCGAGTCCATACGACGCACACACCCATTAAGCCGCGGGCTTCATGGAGCGTTTTGCTTTTGCTTAATTATACAAATATTATATACCCTGCTTTTAATGTGTGGGCCCAGTTACCCTTTGCCTGATTTTTTAAATAATTTTATAGAAAAAACCTTAGAAGAACAAGGCTACCATTACCGGGCAAAAAAAGCTTTTATTAATGTAGGGCTATCCCTCAGTTTTAAAAACCTCGAAATTATACCCATCGGCTCTAAGCATTCTTTAATTACAGCGGATTATATTGAAGTTTTTCCTAAAATATTCCCCCTGTTTTCCGGTAAGTTTAAGCCTGCAAAAATTACCCTCAAAGGAGGCAATTACTCGCCCCTACCAGGAACTACCCCTCAGATAGAAAAACTTTCACTTCACGTAAACCAAAGTGGCCCTTGGTGGGAAATTACCTGGGGGCGCGGCATTATTCTTGGACTACCAATTATTGCTGAAGGCTTCTTCCCTAAAGCTCTGTTATATCAAAACAAGACAGTCACACATAATGCAGAAGCGCTTACACAGATTCATGCCTACATCCACGCTTTAAAAGACCCGGCCCTATATGTGCGTCTATCAGCTGATACAAACCAAAATCTCGTTTTTAGCAGCACCTTATGGGCTCATAAATTACAGGCTCCACAAGGGTTTGATTGCAATGATTTAAAAATTAAAGCCGTGGGCCACATAACACCTGAAGGCCTCTCTTTTACTGAGCCCTTAACCCTTTCTTTAAAACAGCTAACAAGCCCTCAAGGTTTTCAGGCTAATAACCTAGAAGCTTATTTAACACTCACCCCTGATAAGACCTACACGACTTTACCCTTTGCAATCCAATCAACCCAAGCAAGCTTTCGCGGGATAAAGGGCCTCCCTTTAAGCCTTGATAGCCTCGACCTGTATTTGCTTAATCCTCGGCTAGATCATCTAAGAGGAACAGCCATGCTCACCCAAGGCGCCACGTGGATGGCCATCGATGGCACTGTAAACCCTAATACGCAAGCAGGCAACCTGCAGTTACGTGGGATTACGCGGCCAACTGCTTTAGAAGAACTAACCCCTCATATTACAGCGCTTAAAGACTTTACGGATCTTCCCTGGGTAGCTTTTCGCGGAACCCTTATGGCCAGTGAGGGGTTCAAGGATCCCAAAGGCACCTTTACCACCCTCACCGGGGCTGGAAAGTGGAAGGCTATTGCATTCGATTACACCTTCCTCAAAGGCCGCTACGACGAAGGGGGACTCGTCCTTGATCATTATAAAGTAAAGGGCCCAGCCGGCATTGTCCGAGGCTCAGCCGCTTTCAGCCCCAAAGGCCCCTGCCGCATTCATGTCTATGGCCAGGCAGACCCTACTATCATTAACCCCTATTTACCGCAGTGGTGGGCGGATATTTGGCCCCCTTTAAATTTCTATACAGCAAAACCCTCGGCCAATTTAGACATCCATGCGCATATGCAGGATGCCGCGCAAGTCCGCGTCATGGGGGCCATCGAAGGGGCTCATTTTACCTATCAAGGAGAAGCGATAAACCGTTTCAAAACCCATCTGTATGCCAAAAATTATGATGTTACCCTTGGGCCTTTTTTAATTGAGGTAGACCCCTATAATGCAGCGGGGACAATCCACTGGACATTTGATGCCACTCATGATGATCCCTTAACCACAACGCTCACCTTTAAAGGTAATTTACCCATCGAAACCTTAAGCGCATTGCCTGCAGCTCGCCCCATTACAGAAAGCTTCAAATGCCCAACCCCACCTTACCTCACGCTTTCTAGCGCCCACCATCTCCTTATTCCAGCAATCGATCATTTAAGCCTAACAGCCGATTGCCCAGCTCCCCTTAGCTATCTTAATATCCCGCTAGACTCCCTTCACTTTAAGGCCACCCAACAAGGTGATTATCTAGAAATTAGCCCGCTCGATTTTGGTCTAGCTCAAGGAAAGGGTACCGGAAGGGCCAATATTAGCGATTTATCGAGTGATAAACCCATCCTCTCCTTCTCCCTCAACTTAACCGGAATCCGCCGGGACCTCCTCTTAGAACGCGTCCCCTACTTAAGTAGTGTCAAAAAATCCCTCCCGACCAGCGCCATAGATCCTGAATTAACCCCAGCCCCAGGTTTTATTGATGCTGCCTTCACCGCCCAAGGACCTTTAAATAAGCCGAAGGACCTCCAAGGCCACGGCTACTTCCAGCTCCGCGAAGTACGCACACAAGTAAAAAACCCTTCTACCTTTGGCGCCCCACAACAAAATACACCGCCCACCATTGGTTCTTTTGAGATTCAAGAAATCGCCACGGCTTTTACCATGAGCCATGGCTACCTCAACCTTCAAGATGCCCGCCTCAGCGGACCTACAACCCGTATCATGGCGACTGGGTCCTACCATATTGCAACGGATGCGCTCGATTTCCGCTTCCATATCTACCCTTTTGCGGAAGTCCCCATCCTCTCGGCCGCCTTTCTACCCCTACGGCCTTTTAGTAAAGTATTTGAAATGCGCCTCGGTGGCACCTTATCGGACCCTCGCTGGGGATTAAGTCATTTTTAGAAGAAGACTACAGTCGGTTTTTAAGTTTAATGTAAATTGAAATAATCTATCATTATATAAATAAATTAACTTACCCGCCCCGCTTCAGTCCTATTTTTTGCCTGCATCATGAAAATCAAGTTATTTACCTTATTGTATATAACCCTGCACCTAGGGACCATCCACACGTTTGGCCAAGCTAACGAAATAGTAACCCTCATAACGGCTATTCAGGCAAATGACCTGACCCATATCGAAACCCTCTTAGCCTACCCGAGCCTAAACCTCGAGGCCATGGATAATGATGGCAACACCGCCCTTCATCACGCGGTCATCACAGATAATTCAGCCGTAATCCACTTACTCCTAAACAGGGGCAAGCTCATAAGCCGGAACATCAGCCAATCTATCATTAATTTGGCGTACGCCCTGACGCACAATTACCAAAAACCCCAAGGCGCAAAAATAAATGCGGCCAATAACGCAGGCAATACCCCCCTCCATTTGGCTGCAGAAAAAGGTCACTGGGATATCGCTTATGAGCTTATTAACGCAGGAGCGGAGCTCAATCTCATCAATAACGCAGGCGATGCCCCCCTCCATCTGGCAGTCGCAGCCGATCAAGTGGTCACGATTTCCCTCCTATTCACACAAGGAGCCGATACCTCTCTCCTGAATAACAAACTCCAACGCCCTAGGGAACTGGCCATCAAAATGGGGCACTTAAAAGCTCTCGTAACGCTATGCCCCTCAGCAGCAAGCCTCAATGAACTTTACAAAAACGGAAACACCCTCTTACACCTAGCGGCCCTATACAATCAAACCGCCATTACCGCGTGGCTTATAGATCAAGGGGTTCAGCTTAACAAAATTAATGCGGATGGCAATACTGCCCTCCACTTAGCGGCTGAAATGGGGCATACGGTGACTCTACATCTCCTCCTTCAGGCAGGGGCTCATACCGATATCCAAAACCAACCCGCCCAAGATCCCTACCTGTACGTAGCCACCCAAGAAACCCCCCTGCACTTAGCCGCCAAAAGAGGACATTTAACCTGTGTCATGTTCCTCGTCGAACAAGGAGCCAACCTGGAAAAGGCTACCTCGATAGGCAAAACCCCGCTCCATTTAGCTGTTCAAAACGGGCATTTTTCGGTCATAAAATACCTCATTGAGCAAGGAGGGAAGCTTACGGCAAATGATGAGGCCTTTCGATCCTCCCTCAGAAGGGGCACCAGCCGCCTGAACCCGGCTGAATTAACAGCCTTCTTCTCTCTGCAGGCTGTTCGCGCGGCACTCCTAAGCCTAGATGACATCACGCAAAATCACCTCTTACAAAACCTCCAACTACGTGCATCGAATAACCCGGCCATCACCCCGGCTATTGAAGCCTTTTCGCATATAACAAACCTCACCCCAGAACTTATTCAGCCTCATACAGAAAGCCCCGAATGGCACCTTTGCAAGCTTCTAGAAGAACATGGGGTTGAAGCCCTTCGGGCCTATATCGGGAGCAAAACCCTTATCGGCATTGTCACTGTCGACGGGTTATTCTATGATAAAATCATTGATACGGTAAATTATTATCAAAACATCCATCCAGGGCTCATTGTCTTTGGTTATGTGACGCAGGCCGTCATTCAAGCCTTGGGCTTCGAAAGCTTCGATGGCTTTATCATTCCCGGGAGCAGTGATAATTACCCCAGTCATTTAAAAACATTTAGTCTCGGTGATATGCCCCTGGCGCAGCAAACCGAGACAGAACAGCTCTACCAAAAAGTTTGCACCGCTGCCTTGACCGCTCAAATCCCCATCTTTGGCATATGCGCCGGGGCCCAACACCTGGTTCTTAACAGGGGGGGGGCCCTACAAGCCTCATCCCTTCACTATAAACCCATCACCTTTGCGCCCTTTCACCTCCCCCATCTGATGTGCCTCGATGAGACTCAGCGGAAAAAAGCACTGCACCACGGGACCGAGATCCCAATACAGCTCTTCGTTGCACGCATGCATAAATACGCAGCGGTAAAAGACCATATGGGCAACCTGACCCTTATAAGCACAGACGAAAACGCAACCCCCATGGCCTATTATCGAAACCTGGATCTCTTCGCGACTCAATTTCACCCTGAAGCCCATCATGTATGTAATAATAAAGGTTCAATTTCAGAAAATATGAAATACCAAACGCAATTACTCAATAGCTTCTTCGAGCTTTGCAGGCAACATAGCGCTTTTATACGCTGGGCAAAAGAAAGAGGCATTCCCCGTACAGTGGCGTTGACTAGGCGCAATCAAGCCAACGCCCCCCTCCTCCAACGGTTACAGGCCTTGAGGGAAAATCGCCTAGCAGCCCTTCAAGCCCCCTGGACAGGAGCTGTGAACTTCCTAGAACTCGTACCAAGCGAAGAAGAAGACCTTATAGACAACCAACCACCCCCCTCCGTTAATATTACACTCCCTGTTAATCAAACGAAACACATCACTCCAACTTCAACTTTCCACCATTATGCCCCCTGGGGAGGGGTACAAGCCTTCACCTAATAACTCCCTTCACATCAACGCAGTCTGTTCATTTAAAAATAACACCTTGCACTTGAGGGCCCTTTTCCTTTACTGAGTGGGTTCCTGTTTAAACTGACATTTATTTAACCTTTCGATTCTTAAGTCGTGGATATCAAAGATCTCAAGCAAATCATCGATCTCATGAAGCGGTCCGAGCTCACCGAGCTCGAAATTGAGGAAGCCAACCTCAAGCTCCGCCTACGCCGTGAAGCCACGGGAGGGGTTTTCTCCTATATCGAGCGTACTGACCGCAGTACCGGAGCCCCCTTCGAGTTCCCTCATGCACCTGCCGGACAAAGCGCCCAAGGGGCAGCCGCCGCTCCGGCAGTCATTGAAGATAATAAGAACGTTGTCTTTATTAAATCTCCCATGGTGGGCACCTTTTACCGGGCCTCTAGCCCAGAAAGCACGCCTTTTGCCAGCATGGGCACCGTCATCCGGCCAGAGTCTGTTGTATGTATCATCGAGGCCATGAAAGTATTAAACGAAATCCATGCGGAAATATCAGGCACTGTCATCGAAATGCTGGTAGAAAATGGACAATCTGTCGAATTTGGACAGCCCTTGTTTAAAATTAAGCAATCCTAGGCTTAGCGCCTCATTCGCTTAAATCCGCACAAGGCTCGCAAGCCTGATTCATTCTTGCCTATTTAAAAAAGCCATGTTTCGAAAAATCTTAATCGCAAACCGCGGAGAAATTGCCCTTCGCGTCATCCGCGCTTGCCGCGAACTGGGGATTAAAACCGTTGCCGTCTACTCAGAGGCAGACGTCAGCTCCCTCCATGCTCAATTAGCGGATGAAGCCATCTGCATTGGCAGTGCAAAAGCTGCAGATAGCTACCTTAAGAGCGATCGTATCCTCAGTGCTGCGGAGATCTGCGATGTAGACGCCATCCACCCGGGCTATGGCTTTCTTTCAGAAAATGCATCTTTTGCAGAGCAATGCCGAGAGTGCAATATCACCTTTATCGGCCCCAAGCCCGAAGTTATTAAAAACATGGGAGATAAGGCTGCTGCCCGCGAAACCGCTAAAAAAGCCAAGGCCCCCACCGTTCCCGGGAGCGAAGGCGCTATTGATAACGAGCGCGAAGCCGTAAAAATTGCTCAAAAATTAGGCTTCCCTGTTATCATTAAAGCCTCGGCTGGCGGAGGGGGGAAAGGCATGCGCATGGCCCATAACGCCGCTTCCTTCGCCAAAGAATACAACACAGCGCGCAATGAGGCCGAAAAAGCCTTTGGTGACTCCTCTGTCTACATTGAGAAATTTATTGAAGACCCCCGCCATATCGAATTTCAAATACTGGGCGACCATTACGGACATATCATTCATTTAGGCGAGCGAGATTGTTCAGTACAGCGCCGCTTCCAAAAATTGATCGAAGAAGGCCCTTCTCCCTTCTTAACGCCTAGCTTACGGGAAAAAATGGGCAAGGCCGCGATCCGCATTGCCGAAAGTTGCAACTATGAAAATGCCGGGACAATTGAATTCTTAGTCGATAAAAACGGGGATTTCTATTTTATAGAAATGAATACCCGCATCCAGGTAGAACACGGGGTGACAGAAGAAATCACCGGGATCGACTTGGTAAAATGGCAAATCCGCATCGCAATGGGGGATAAACTCACCATTAATCAAAAAGATGTCAAAATCCAGGGACATGCCATCGAGTGCCGCATTTGCGCGGAAGACCCTTCACGCAACTTTGCCCCCGGTGCCGGTACCATTCAACTTTACTATGCCCCCGGCGGCCATGGTGTCCGGGTAGATTCGCATTTATATGGTGGCTACGCCATCCCTTCTCACTATGATAGTATGGTCAGCAAGCTCCTCACCTTTGGGGAAGACCGCGAAACCGCTATTAACCGCATGTACCGTGCTTTAAGCGAATATATCATCCGTGGGGTGCCCACTACCATTCCCTTCTGCAAAGCGGTAATGCAAGACCCGCTCTTCCGTAGCGGAGGGGCCACGACCAGCTTTATTGAGGATTTCATCAATCGCTCTCCTAAAGATCTATTTAACCACTCTTAACCCATCTTTTCCATGACTACGTCCCTTGTTTCAAACAGTGACTCCTCCACCCCTTCTGTCATCCTAGCAGATGACGCCAGCAACCTCGGCGAAATCAAAATCAACCATTCGGTTGTCGCCAGCATCGTGCGTTTATCAGCGCTAGAGGTAGACGGCACGTACTCTATTGGCGGTAGCTTCGTCGATGGCATTACCGAGCTTTTTTCAAAAAAAGAAAGCGACCGGGGTGTCCGCGTCTCCGAAGATGCAGCCGGCAACTACGAAATCGAGCTGCGCGTCGTCCTTCGCTTTGGGGTAGAGTTAGCCAAAACCGCTGTTCAAATCCAACAAAACATTCGGGATCAAGTCTCCCGTATGACGATGAAGCCGGTTAGCCGCGTAGATGTCATCATTGATGGGGTGAAGCTCGACGACCACCGCGGCCGGGAAGAATTCCACGTCGGAGATGGACATCATCCCCACACCGACTAATTTTTTAACTATACTCCCATGTGCCCTTTTGACTGTTTGACGGATATTGAAGCCCATGCAAAGGCTTTTTGGGAGGCCTGCCAAACGCCTTACCACCTAACATTGGCTTTACTGGCCTTTGTCCTCTTTTGCTGGCTCTGGATAAGGCTTCGCCAAAACCGCCGCTCCATCAGCCTTGCACAAGGAGAAAATGGCAAAATTCGTGTTTCCGCCCAAGCCTTAGAAGGTTTAGTTAATTCTGCCTGTACAGGAGGCATTGTAGCCGGACAGCCCAAGATCCGCTTTTGCATGAAGGGCAACCGCCTCAATGTTTGTATTCGCTTAAAACTGACCTTGACGCACCCCGTTGCCAATGCAGCAGAGATCTTACAAACCCGCATAACAGAGGTGCTCCAAACAAACCTGGGAGAAGCGGTCGTAGGCAACGTCAACATTTTGATCACAGGCTTTAGTAAAGACGGGAAAGAAGCCTCACGCCTATCTCCTCTGCTTGACAGCTTAGATACACATAACAGGCAAGAGTAATTGCCTCATAAAGCGGCCACTACGTAAGACTGCTGTCATAATGCTTTGACTAGCACAACGTAGTGCAAGCGGCGTCAGGTTGCTACACAAGGCCTTAATTTTGAGGAATTTGCAGGACGGAGTGAGCGAGTGTACGTTAGTACTCGAAGAGCGACAACCAACCAAAAACTCAAAAGAAAGGCCTTGTGTAGCAACCTACCAGGCAAAATATAAATCTGCCCATTCCCCCTGAACCCGGCTATCGCACAAACGTAACGTCCCATGGGCCCGGGCAAGCGGCTCAAATACAGCCCGTACTTGTTCTAACTCCTTAGAAAGAATACCGCTTAAAATAAGGGCACTGCCCATATCCCTCTCTTGTCCCGTACGAAGCGCAACAGCCTTAATTAACGTTTCAGCAAATGGGATGAGGACATCCGTCTGAATATTGGCCATAAGTACATCTGCAGAGCGCCCCTCTAGCCCACCGGGCAAGCCTGCTGTATAAAATGCAATCGCTCCCTGCGGAAGTTCATTCAAAGCACAATGCTCCTGGCTAATACGTACGGCATCGGGGTCTATATCAAACCCCGCTACAAAACCAAATCCCAATTTATAGGCGGACAAAGCCAATATACCCGAGCCACACCCAGCATCTATTACCTTCAGGGCGGCTACTTTGTCCCCCAGTAAGGTTTTAATATCGAGCAGGCGTTCGGCCACAAGGCGCGTTGTCTCATGACTACCGGTACCAAAAGCCATACCCGGCTCTAAGCGCACAGCCACCGCTGCCTCAGGGAATAGATAACCCTCCCACTCCCAATTAGGCACCCAATGAAGAGAGCGCGAATGCCAGGGCTTTAAATATTCTTTATAAGCCTCTTGCCATTCTACCGGCTGTAACTCGCGAGCAACTGACACCTCTGGCAAAAAATCAAACTCTGCCCTCAACGCCTCATACCCAGCTTCAGCGGCTTCATCTGCTTCAAAATAACCCATCAGCGTATAAGCACCCGTCAGCACATTTTGGTGAATAGACCAAGGCGGCATCTCCTGTTCCTCAAAATAAACTTCCAATAACGGAACCACTTCAGCACTTAAAGGAATCGATCGTTCGTAGATTAACATAAATAAAGACAATTATCCTATGATTGAATTTGAATCAGGCAGTCGCAGTTATACGGCTAATCAGCTGCGTCGTACTAAACCCTTCCAAGAAAGGTAAAAAAACTATCTCGGCGCCAACAGTCTCTAGGGCCGCTCGTTCACCCTTGTCTAATTTATCTAAGGTATAATCCGCCGCTTTCACATAAACATCCGGCTTCAGCGCCAATATCTCTGTCGTTAAACGGGTATCCTCAAACAGGGTAATCCCACTTACACAGCTTAAAGAGCCCAGTGCATAAGCCCGCTCAACATCCCCTTGCATAGGCCGTGTAGGGCCTTTGAGTGCAGTAATACTGGCAGCTGCATTTAAGAGGACCCACAAAACATTTCCCTGGGCTGCGGCTTCATTTAAAAAATACAAATGACCCGGGTGAAGAAGATCGAAACAACCGTTCGTCATCACAAAGCGCTTGCCTAGCATACGGCAAACAGCCCGGCGACGCAGTGCGTCTTCAAGCGTGCAAAACTTCGGGTTAGGAACCACAGAAAGCAAAGTCATGGTTATCCTTTCAAGCGTGAGACCAGCTGCATAATGTTTTTTTAAATAAAATACTGAGTTGTTCAAATTTCTAACCCTGGCAGATTATAAGGAGGCCGATTGCAGAATGCTTTGATTTTGAGGAAGTTGTAGGAATACGCGACGAATGTACATGCGGTACTTGAGGAGTGACAACCGGCCAAAAACTCATAAATCATGCATTATACAGCGGTCTCAGCGTTTAGTCGAAAAAACGCTTCGCTTTCTTTAAAAAACCTTCGGCAATAGGCGCCTCTGCATCTCCACAGGCAATCGCAAAAGCTTCCAATTTTTCTCGCTGCTCAGCCGTTAATTTTTTGGGGACCTCTATCTCAACCCGGATTAATTGATCCCCTATAGCGTGCCCTCGCAAATGGGGCATCCCATGGCCTTTTAACCGAAAAATAGTTCCAGACTGTGTCCCAGCGGGGATCTTAAGGCTGGCTTTACTATGGAGTGTCGGCACCTCCACCGTCCCGCCCAAGGCCGCCAATGTATATTTAACTGGCAATTCGCAGAGGAGGTCCTCCCCCTCGCGCTCAAAAATAGCATGCTCTTTTATCTGGATTAAAACATATAAGTCCCCCGCTGCCCCACCACCAACCCCTGCCTCTCCACTCCCGGCCGAGCGTAGCTTAGAGCCCGTATAAACTCCCGCTGGGATACGTACCTTGAGGCGATGTTCCTCCATCGTACGGCCTTCCCCTTTGCATTTCGTGCAAGGTTTTTCAACAACAGAGCCATTCCCCCGGCACGTATGACACGTCTGCCGCACACTAAAAAATCCACGAGACGAAACAACCTGCCCACGACCCCCACAAGTAGGACACGTCGTGCGGGAGCTCCCAGCCGCCGCTCCAGAACCATTACACCCCGAGCACTCGGCGGCCCGGCGGTAAGCAATTTCTTTCTCAATCCCCAAAGCGGCTTCTTCCAGCGTAATCTCTAAATCGTAACGTAAGTCAGACCCTTCCTGGGCACTACTACTCCCACGGCCCCCTCCTCCACGCCCCCCCCCAAATAAATCTTCAAAAATGCCGCCTCCATTACCTCCGCCCCCCCCGCTAAAAACCTCTCTAAAAACATCAAAAGGATCATGAAACCCACCAAAGCCTTGACCAGCAGCAGCCCCACGCGACCCCATCCCGCCCGGCTGAAAGGCTTCTGCCCCATAACGATCATAAGCCGCCCGTTTTTGGGCATCGCTCAATATTTCGTAGGCATGGGCAATTTCTTTAAACTTTTCCTCTGCTTCTTTAGAGCCTGGGTTTTTATCCGGATGATATTTAACCGCGAGCTTACGATACGCTTTTTTTAATTCGTCCGCGGATACATTTTTCTCAACCCCGAGCAATTTATAGTAATCGTGCGTTGCCATAATAGATTAAACAACTTGAGCAATAATAACACTAGCCGGCCGCAATAATTTTTCTCCTAAGCGGTATCCAATACGCACCACATCAACTACAACGCCTTCCTCAACCCCGGGAACCGGCCGCTGCGCAATGCACTCGTGGGAATGCGGATCAAACGGTAGACCCATAGGCTCAATCGCGCTTAACCCTTGGCCTTGAAGGGCTTGGAAGAGCTGATCATAGGCCATTTTAAAACCCCGAGTGACTTCTGCCGCTTCCGGGTGCTGGTCTGCAGCAGTAAAACCAAGGCGAAAACTATCTAAGGCCGGAAGTACCGCCTCAATCAAATTCGCCGTCCCTGTCTTCTTTAATTCTTCCCGCTCACGAATGGCCCGGCGGCGGACATTATCTAAATCCGCCAAAGCCCGTACATGCAGCTCTGCTTGCTTGACGGCTTCTGCTTGGGCCATTTCAAGGGCCTGTTGCAAATCGCCCTCTAAAGCGTCAAACGCCTCTACTTGTGAGTCGCCCGTGGTTTCATCTGGCTGTGCTTTCATGATGTCATCTTCTAAATTCATGCTACCCTCATACAGAAGG